>CACFGR010000019.1 GCA_902565955.1 uncultured Pelagibacteraceae bacterium
GAGGAAATTGACACGCACACCTTGGAAACACACATATATTCATTGAGAAAAAAAATTGAAAAAAAATTTAATATTAAAAACCTAATAGATTATGAAGAAAAAAAAGGATATTTTTTCAATAAAGAAACTCTTTAGGTCTAAACGTTAAGTAACAAATGCTCTCTTTCCCAAGCACTTATAACATTTTGATAAGCGTCATGTTCAGTTTGTTTAATTTCTGTAAAAAGAGTTATGAAATCTTTGCCTAATGTTTCCGATAATTCATTACTAACTTTTAATCTTTTTAATGCATCTGGAAGGTACTTGGGAATATTGTGCCTTCTTTCAAAAGCATCGCCAGCAATAGGTTTTTCTGGCTCTATCTTCTCCCTTATTCCTAAAAACCCACAAGCGAGAGATGCTGCAATAGCAAGATATGGATTAGTATCAGCACCAGGTATTCTATTTTCAATTCGTCTTGCTTCTTTTTGGGATGTTGGAACTCTAAAAGCAACTGTTCTATTTTCAATTCCCCAGTGAGTATTGATTGGGGCCGATGCATCAATAACAAATCTTCTATAAGAATTTACATATGGTGCAAATAATAACATTGCATCTGGTAAATAAGTTTGTAGACCTCCGATATAATTGAGAAATTCACTTGTATTATTGCCCTCACTATCACTAAATAAATTTTTATTAGATTGCATAGAAACTAAATTTTGGTGTATGTGCATTGAGCTTCCTGGTTGACCCTGGTAAGGTTTTGCCATGAACGTTGCATGAATGCCGTGTTTTAAGGCAACTTGTCTAACTGCTCGCTTAAACATGAAAGCCTGGTCTGCTAGAGCAAGAGGGTCACCGTGGTTTAAATTTATTTCAATTTGTGATGGTCCTGACTCATGCACAAGTGTATCAACACCTATATTCATTAGCTCGCAATAATCGTATATATCGTCAGTCAAATAATCAAATTCATTTACAGCGTCAATGCCAAATACTCGACTTCCAGTTTCTCTTCTTCCAGACTTACCAACGGGCGTTTTCAGTGGTAAGTCAGGATCAAGATTTTGTTCACACAAATAAAACTCTAATTCAGGAGCAATAACAGCTTCTAAGTTTTGCTCTTTTAATTTTTTAACTATATTTATCAGTACTTGACGAGGAGCGATTTCAGACGGTTCACCTGAACCATATTTTAAATCACATATTATCTGCGCTGTAGGTTCTTTATTCCATGGAATTTTTCTCAAGGTTGATAAATCTGGTGACATAAATAAGTCTTCCTCGACGTAGTCAATCACCTCACTTTCATAAACCCACTTGCCAGAAACAGTTTGTCCAAATACAGAGTCAGCAAGTTTTAAACTTTCCTTTTCAATCGATTTTATAAAACGTTGTACTGGCAAAATCTTTCCTTTAGATGAACCAGCCATATCAGGAAAAATACATTCCACTTCAGAAATTTTGTTCGCCCCAAGCCATTGCTTGAGTTCGCTAATTGAACTAACAGTCATTGTTTTATGAAATACTTTTTTTATAAACCTGCCTGTGGCTTAATTGTTTTTATATTTAACCACGAATAAATTTTGACTTATAAATATATTTTTTTTAATTTTTGTAAACTCTAAAACAGTTTTATTATTTAATTCGTCGAAAATTTCCCACTTTTTCAAGTCCAGTGTATTTTTGTCAAAAAAGAGCTGTAAACTTTGATTTGTTAATCCTTCTTTTGATTTAAACCATAAATTGTATGAGTCTTCTTCAATCAGAAAGGATATCACATCAAATTCTTTTTTGATGTCTATGTTGTAAGAAAGTAAATCCTTTAAAATATTATTGCCTATTGAATAGCTTTCAATTTGATAACCATCTTTATCTACTAACCTTAGCAATGTTTCATTAGTAATAATATTTTCCTTTTTGTCTTTATATTCAAATTTAGAGAGATATGGTTTTAAAAAATAGAAATTACCCTCTGAATAATTTCCATCTGTATCTAATTGTATAAATGTACCTGACATGGACCTTGTGTTATTCCAATTTTTTTCTATCTTCGAAATAATATCATTTGATGACGTATTAAAACTAAATATAAAAAATATATAAAAAATAAAAAAAAAAATTCTCATTAATTATTTATTTTTTCGAAATTTATTTCTCTTTTGCCAACATGGTTTGCTGAACTGATATAACCCTGTTCTTCAAGTTGATCAATTATTCTAGCTGCTCGATTATAACCGATCTGCAACTTTCGTTGTAAAAGACTAGTTGATGCCTTTCCTTCCCTCTTTATAATTTCTAAACAATCTTTAAACAAACTATCTTGATCTTCTGCTGAAATCACGCCCAAGTCATTATCTTCAGAGTCTTCTTTTAAAATCTCATCGTCATATTCAGGATGACCTTGTTTCTGAAGTGATTTAACAATATTTTCAATTTCCTGATCAGAAATAAATGGTCCGTGAATACGTTTTGTCATTCCCCCAGCAGTCATCATTAGCATATCGCCTTTTCCGAGAAGTCGCTCAGCTCCTTCCTCACCTAAAATTGTTCGGCTGTCAAATTTTGAGCTTACTTGAAAACTTATTCTACTAGGAAAATTTGCTTTTATTGTACCTGTAATCACATCAACACTTGGACGTTGTGTTGCCATAATAAGATGAATGC
Source organism: uncultured Pelagibacteraceae bacterium (assembly GCA_902565955.1). GTDB lineage: Bacteria > Pseudomonadota > Alphaproteobacteria > Pelagibacterales > AG-422-B15 > CACNXQ01. Next base: position 2,650 of record CACFGR010000019.1, read on the forward strand.
CTGCAGCTCTAGCCATCTGAGATAATCTTTGTATGGCATGTTCAATCTCTTTTCCTGCTACCATCATTAAATCGGCCATTTCATCTACAACAATTACAATAAAAGGCATTTTTTTATTTTCTATTTCTATTTTCTTTGTTTCTGGTTGACCAGTATCTGGATTGATCCCTGTTGGTATGGACCTGTAAATTTTTTCAGATTTCTTTGATGCCTCGAGAATTCTGAAATTATAGTTTTCGATGTTCCTTACTCCCAATAGTGACATTTTTTTGTATCTAGCTTCCATTTCTCTAACTACCCATTTAAGGGCGACTATTGCTTTTTTTGGATCAGTTACAACGGGTGTAATTAAGTGTGGAACTCCCTCATATAAGGATAGTTCGAGCATCTTCGGATCAATAAGTATGAATTTACAGTCTTCAGGTGAATGCTTATAGAGAATCGATGTAATCATTACATTTATTCCTACTGATTTACCTGAACCAGTTGTTCCAGCAATTAACAAATGTGGCATATTTTCAAGATTAGCAAACATTGCATTTCCACTGATATCTTTTCCTAGCGCTAGAATTAGGTTTTTTTCATTATTCACAAATTCTTCGTTTTTGAATAATTCACTTAAATAAACAGGGTTTTTAAGCTTGTTAGGTATTTCGATACCTATTACATTTTTACCAGGAATAATGGCAACTCGAGCTGATAATGCGCTCATGTTTCTTGCAATATCATCTGAAAGAGAAATGATTTTAGATGCTTTAATTCCAGGCGCTGGTTGCAACTCATACATTGTTACTATAGGACCAGGCGAAACCTTAATAATTTCTCCCTCAATTTTAAAATCAGTTAATACGTTTTTTAATTTTTCTGCATTAACATGAAGTTCATTGTCATCAATTAGATTTGAACTCTTTGCTTCAGGCTTAGAGAGAATATTTATATCTGGTACTCTGTAACTATTATTTTCAAATATAATTTCATCCTGTTGATTGACTGAGGGTTTATTTATAACTTCACCTGTGTATGAACTGACAGGTTGATATTTTAGTGACTCAAAATCAATTTTAGGTTCAAGATTTCTAGGATTATTATCAGATGATGAAAAAGATCGTTGAATTGCTGTTTTGCCAACAGTTAACTTATTTACTGCTTTTAGTTTAGATATGCTGGATATCAAAAATTTTATAGATTTAAGAATAAATTTAAAAATTCCATTCCATTCAGCTCTGTTCAATCCCATTGTAAAATATAAAGAAAGTGAAAATAAAATTATACATACTCCAATAAAAAGATAGAAATAGTAATCATTTATAAGAAAAGTTGTATTTTTTAAAAATAAAAAGACCTCCTTTGCAACAAATCCATTTTTGATAGGTAAATTCAATAGCTCGACAAAAAGAGACAGTATAAATACTGTGATCGGTAGCAATAGTAAGTTCAACGCAAATAGTTCTAAATTTTTTGTGAAAAATAATTTATATGACCAACTAATCAAAACAATACATATCAATAGACAACTATAACCAAAGATTTGTAAGAGCAATTCTGATAGACTTGCTCCAACGTAGCCCCCTACATTATTGATTTCATAACTGCCTACATTTAAAATATTCGGATCGAAACTTGAATAGCTAATTAAAGATACCAGAATAAACAAACTTGCTATAATTGATGTTAAAGCACCTATTTCAAAAAGTCTGTTCACTAAAAAAAGTTTTATTGAATCAGGTAAAAGCTTCATATTAAAGGTAAAATATTTTTCAAGATTTTATTAGTATTTGATTCATGTAGTTATTATATAACTTCTTGTAGGATTAACTGACAATATTTTATGAATTACGATTTTATTATATATGGGTCCGGTATTTCAGGAAAAATAACGACGATTGCGCTTGCTGAAGAGGGTTTTCATGTATGTTTAATATTTGACAAGAATATTGATTTAGCTAAGCAAAATAGCAATCTTGTGACTTTTCTATCAGCTGGCTCCATTGATTATTTGTCAACGTTGCTTACTAAACATCAGCATTTGTTTAAATATACAGAAATAAAAGAAATAAAATGCCAGCTTAACAGTCATACTGGAAATAAAAGACAGTCAATTTCTTTTGATGAAAATGATGATCAATCTTTAGGACGGATTGTCAACAATGTTAAACTTGAAGAGCTTTTAGATGAAGAGTTAAAAAAAGGAAAAAATATAGATATAAAAGAAAATTGTGAAATATCCTCGATAGAGAATATATCAAACGGAATTAATCTTAACTTAGACGATGGTCAAAGATTGACCTCAAGATTATTTATTCTTTCATCATTACAAAACAAAAAAATACTAAGCTCTATAAACATTAAATTTATTAAAAAAGATCTTTCGCAAACTGCACTATCAATTACTGTCAAAGGAAATTTGAAGAATAAAAATCGTGCTTTTCAATATTTTACTTCTGATGGACCATTGGCAATTTTGCCCTATTTAGATGATGTGGCATCAATAGTTTGGTCTATAAAAAATAGCTCAAAAATACTTAAGCTCAGTGAGAGTGAGATAAAAAAAGAGATTATATCACGTATTAAAGAAATAATAGATTCACCAGAGATTATAAACTTGGAGCGACATCATTTAAAATTCCATTTTGCTAAAAAACTAACATATAAAAATGTCGTTTTATTAGGCAACATTGCACATAACATTCATCCAATAGCAGGACAGGGTTTAAATTTAAACATAAAAGATATTGCTAAATTTACTAGACTTGTTCGTGAATTTAAGTCAATAGGCTATGAGGTGAATAGCCAGCAAATCTTAGATAAATTTGATATTGAGAGGAAAATAGATAATACATTTTACTCATTTGGCACACTAACTCTTGAAGGTATACTTACAAGTAAAAATAAATTAATCAACATAGCAGCTAGAGGTGGACTCAAATTACTACAAAGAAGTAGTAATTTAAAAAAACTCTTTATAAAAAGTGCAACTGGTAAAAGTTTTTTTAACTCTTTTTAGTGTAACTGATCGCTTTTTTCACCCGAAAGGTCAAAAATATAAGATTGATATAGGGCTTCCAGGGCATGACCTCTAGTAACAAGTGTTTTTGCTTCAAGTAGCAATTGTTTTTCCTCCGGAGTAAAAGGTACAAGGATACCAGAATAATTTATTAATTGCTCAGTCGGCGTTTGCTTTATTATTTCCCAGTCAGCTAGTATTTTTCTATGTTCTAAATATCTTTTTACCAATGCTAGTAGTTTCGACCTATCAATGTTATCTACGTTCTGATGCTCTAAATCATTTTTATAATCATCGTAATTAGCTATAATTTGTCTATAAGGAGTAGTTACGTCTAACTCCTCGCTCACCTCAAATCTAATTGCACCAGTTAATGTAATTAGATACCTGCTGTCTTCTGCCTCATTAAAAGACGATATACGTCCTAAACAGCCAACTTTTTTGAGTGATTTATTATTTTTATCTTGATTAGGTTTTTCTGGTTGAATCATCCCTAATAACCTGCCAGGTGAAGCTAATGCGTCATCAATCATTTGTACATATCTTGGCTCAAATATATTTAATGGCAGTTGAGTTCCAGGAAAAAGAACTGCTCCAGTAAGAGGAAAAATAGGAATTTTTTTCGAAAGATCTTGCAAATTTGCTTTTTTCATTAGTTCTAAATTAATTATACTATACTTTTATACATATATAAATAATCTCCAATTCTTGAAAAACAAGGTTTTTTCTATTAGAAGCATCTGAATATGCGAGTGTAGCTCAGTGGTAGAGCGAAACGTTGCCAACGTTTAGGTCGAGGGTTCGACTCCCTTCACTCGCTCCATTTAAGCAATGAGAATTAAGAATAATAAAAAAATCGAATTTTTTTTCAAAAATATTTTTTTTTCAAAACCTTACTTACTTAGAAAAAGAGCAAAAAGATTTCTTAAAAAACAGACTGAAGTAGAAATATGTCATTTAAATAAATTAATTGATAGTTCTAGAGCTTCAATTGATATAGGAGTTTATCGAGGCGTTTACTCATACTTCTTGACGAATTTATGTTCTTTTGTGTATGCCTTTGAAGCCAACCCCCTTTTGTTTTCAGAATTAAAAAAAGGTTTTAAGAATTATAAAAACATTAAATTAGAAAACTTAGCAGTTTCGTCTGAGAGTGGTACAGCGAATCTAAAAGTTCCATTTAGAAACCAAGAGTCAAATAATCATGATATAGAAGAATTATATCAATTAGGAATAGCAACGATACATGATGAAAATAGATTGGATGGATATAGTTTTGACACTTTTAATATAAAGAAAACTAAATTAGATAATTATAATTTTTCACATAAAATAGGTTTTATAAAAATTGATGTTGAAGGTCATGAACACGATATTATATTAGGTGCCACAAATATATTAAAACAATTCAAACCAACATTATTAGTAGAAATTGAAGAACGTTATACACAAAGAAAAAATATAGAAACAATCGATTTAATAAAATCACATGATTATAATTGTTATACCATGCAGAGAGATGGTAAACTAACTCTAGTTGATGAAAAAAATATCAAATATATAAAAAATAATAATTTTATATTTAAATAAATACGAAAGATTATTTTAGTAAGTAAATGTCAGTTTCTACATTTCGACTTTCATGTTTTCCTGAAAATTTTATTAGTTGTTCCATCGATAAGTTATCTATTTCATAAGACCAACATTCTCTAAAATAACTTAAATTCTTTTTTAAAAGTTCTGTGTCTATCATAGGTTTAATGACACCATCAAGATTTGTTAGTTCATAATTAAGTAAAACTGTTTTTTCAAGAATATCCTCAGGTATCAAAGAAAAAATTAATTCATCATAAGCTTGAACATCTATCTTTATAATTAAATGATTATCACCTAAAAGCTCATTGATTGATGCAAAAAAATCTTTTACAGATTTTATAATGATTTTTTCACTTCTAAATTCATTGTGTTTACTAAATTTCATCATTGATTCAGATAAACTAGCATTACCGTGGTTTGACTTATCAATATAAATATCCTTAAGAGAATTTTCTTCACCTAGTGCAAAGTTGAAAAGATATTTATTTTCAATATTTTCTGTATTTTTTTCTAGGCATTCAAACGTATTTTTTACTGGTTCTATACAAAAATAAAGATCTATGTTTTCGTTACTGATATTAAGTTGTCTTGAAACTAACCCAACATTCGCACCAATATCTATAAACGTATAATTCTGATTTTTATTCAACCTTGTTTTGATTATGTCTGAGATAGGGTAATTTAACTCACCATATTTTAAAATATGCCATGTCAGATGGGCGTCACTAGGTAAAAATATTAATTCGCCTCGACTGCCAATTAGGCTATTTTTATTAAGTTCTAATCCGATAATTTTTGGTTTCGCAGCGTAATTCTGAAATAAATTGAAAGATTGATAAAAAAAATATTTAGGTTTTATTAAATAAATAATATCCAAAAGTTTTTTTTGAATTTTTGATAAAATCGATTTAATTTTCATGTATAAAAATATTACTAATAAAAATACTCCCTTAAGAATAAAATGCAAAATAATTCAGAAAAAGAGTTTAAGATCAACCAAGCTGTAAATTTCCATAAAAAAAGAGATTTTATTAATGCAAAAGCAATTTACCAAGAATTAATAAATACTTTTCCAGAGGACTTCCTTCCATGGTTTTTAATGGGTTCTTTAGAAATTGATCTAGCGAATTATGACAAAGCAATTGAAAATTTAAATGCATCACATAGATTAAATTCAGAATATCTTGATACTTACATCAATTTAGGTTTTTGCCATTATATTACAAATCAACATATCGAAGCTATATCAGTTTACACCAATGCCACGAAATTAAATTCATTTGATTTGAAAAATAAAACCCATGAACAACTGATGAGAAGACTTGCAAGAACTTATATTGAAATGGGTGATAAGGTAAATGCTGTTAAAATCTATAAGAGGCTCTCAAAGAGTGACCCTGAAAATCTTTACTACGTATACATACTAAATGATTTAAACAGTATCGAATTAAGTGATTTGCTCAGAAAGAAAATTACAAAACTTTTAAATAAAAAAAATGCTCTTTATACACAAGAAGTCTATGCTCATCTTCTTTTGGCAAAATATGAAAAGAAAAGCAAGGATTACGAAAATGAGCTGGCTCATCTGAAAAAAGCTCATAATGTTTTATATAACCATAATGTAAGCTCGTATGAAGAAACTACTGAGTTTTATTTTAATACATTAGGAGATTTAGATAAAAGCTATCGTGATGATGTCATGATTGATTTTAAATTAAATGAACGAAAAAAACTGAAACCAATTTTTATTGTAGGTCTGCCAAGATCTGGGTCGACACTTTTAGAAAAAATAATACTAAACAGTGATCAAGTTGTTGCAGGTGAAGAAACATCTATTATGCAAATCTTATTCAATGAAATTAAAAATGATGAATATTTCTATAATAATATGGATTATACCACCTCTCGAATAATATCTTTTTACGAAAAAAGAAAATTAATTAATTTTGAAAAAAAGTATAATTTTACAGATAAAAGTTTAGAAAATTTTTTCTGTCTGGGTTGGATTAAAAAAATTTTTCCAAATGCAAAAATAATTAATATTCAAAGAGACCCTATGGCTTCTATTGTTTCTATTCTAAGAAACAATCTATTTGAATCTACTTGGGCTCACAGGATTGAAGATATCTGTAAATATGTTGACACATATTATTCGCTACTTAACCGATGGGAGAAAGAATTTAATATTCCTATTTACTCAATCAAATATGAAAATTTAATTAGTGATTTTGACAATGAAACAAAAAAATTATTTAAATATTGTGATTTAGATTGGCAACCAAACCTAAGAGAAATTAATAATAAAAGCGTTATCAGTAAGACCTACAGCATGATACAAATTAGAGAGCCAATATATAATAAAGTTGATACTGAATACCTTGAACTTGCAAATCTTTTAAGAAAATATACAGAAAAATATCAATGGTCAAATAACTACAATAATTCTTAGTAAACCAGACTATAAAATTGATAATATTCAAATACATTACCAGTTAGTTTGTGTAGACTGCAATTATGAGAGCAAGTAGATTAGGAAGATATTCATGGACAATGTTTGATTGGGCAAATCAGCCTTTCTATACATTGATTATGACATTTGTTTTCTCTGTTTATTTTACAGACGTCTTTATCACTGGTGATGATGGTGCTCAAAAATTAACTCTCACGCAAACAATTTCAGGTCTGGCTATTGCTTTATTGAGCCCAGTTCTTGGATCCATTACAGACATAAAGGGGAACCGAAAACTATTAATGGGAATAACATCTGCATTGTTTGTATTAGGTATGGCGATGCTCTGGTACTCACCTCCAGGTGCTCCTGACGGTATTTGGCTCGTAATGTCTGGATTAATACTTGCGTCTGCTATGGTTGGTTTTTCCGAGGTATTTAATAACTCAGTTCTAGCAACCATCGAAACACCTGAAAATTCTGGTTGGTTAAGCGGAATGGGTTATGGGGTTGGTTATATTGCAGGTCTTATCGCATTAGTTTTATTTTTATTAATACTTGTTTGGCCAGGAGGTGAAACTGAAAATTTATATGGTCTGAATACGAGTGAATATGAACATATAAGAATTGTTGGACCGTTATGTGCAATATGGTATGCGGTATTTATTATTCCTTTGTTTTTATTTACCCCAGATCTTAAAAAAAATGATGTTACAGTCATCAATTCAGTAAAGATTGGCCTTACAAATTTTATCAATACTTTTAAAGAAGCTAGAAAGTATAAAAATATATTCACGTTCTTGATAACAAGAATGTTTTATCAAGACGCCCTAAATGCTCTATTTGTAGTGGGTGGGGTTTACGCAAGTCTTGTGGTAGGAATGTCGCTTACTCAAGTCTTAATACTTGGAATTATTTTAAATATCTTGTCAGGACCAAGTTCAATTTATGGAGGCTATCTAAATGATCTAATTGGTTCTAAAAATGTAATAAATCTATCGCTTTGGGGTTTATTAGTTTCAGGGCTTTTAGGATTATCAATTGATAAAGATACAATATTTTATTTTTTTACAGTTAATGAATATTCAGCTAGTGTTGAAGAATTTACATTTGGAATATTTAATTCTGTTAGTCAAGTAACATATATTTGTGTTGTCATTGGTATTTCAATTTTTTATGGCCCTGCCCAAACTGCCTCAAGAGCATTAATGGTTAAGCTTTCACCGCAAGAAAAGATGACTGAATTTTTCGGTCTTTATGCATTTGCTGGAAAATCAACAGCATGGTTAGTTCCTGGATTGATGTCAATGATCCTGGCTTTTACGGGGAGTCTTCAATACGCAATGATTTCGATAGTGCTGTTTAATCTAATTGGTATTGTAGGAATGTATTTTGTTTCAGAAAATGATTAGTAAGTATCTTCATTTAGTTTCTTTAACTAAATCCCAAATTACAATTTTCATATTACTTAATATATGTGGACTCATATTTTTTCTTCTTCCATTTAATATTTTTTCAAACATGCTCGATCTTAAACTTTTTTACAGCAAAGAAAATGTTGTCACAAATTTCAATTCATTAGGTCCTGACGGTCGAAGTGTCTATGTTCTCTCCTCGCTTATACTAGATACACTGTATCCTATTTTGTATACTTCATTAATGCTTGGCGCTTACGTCAAATTATTTAAAAGTTCAGGTGTAATTTTACTAATACCTCTAATTGCTTTTAGCTTTGATATTTTAGAAAATGTTCAGATCACGAGACTAGTCTTAAACTTTCCAAATGTTAACGAAACACATGTATATCTAGCTAGCATGGCCACTTCATTTAAGTGGATTGCTATTTCAATTGCGATCTCAGTTTTAATTTATGGAATAATAAAAAAAAGAAAAAAGTAGATCTCTCAATGTTCAAAAAAAAAATCCAAAAGCTTAGAAAAAGTTTTTTAAGACGGTTTTTATTTTTAATAAAAAGAGAAAAGTTATCATTCAAACTAAATGATATTCAACTCAATCTTGATATAAGAGACTCAATCGATCGTGAAATTTTTTTTACGGGTTATTACGAAGAAAAACAAATACAATACCTAATCGAAAATATAAAAAAATATAATATAAAACGTTTCATCGATGTTGGGGCGAACATCGGAGTCTATGCTTTAACGATAGCGAAAAGTATTCCAAATATAACAATTGATGCTTTTGAACCGCATAAAGGAGCTTTCGAACGAATGGAAGTGAATGTTAAGCAAAATAATTTTTCTAATATTATTAAATGCCATAACCTTGCTTTGTCCAATGAGAATAAAGAGGGTTATCTTTTGGCAAGCTCAAGATTTGGTAAATACCAATCTGGTGGTGCAAAATTGAGTACTGAAGGAAAGATGAAAATAAAGCAAGTATGTGGAGACAATGTTCTAAAAGATATAAACAATACAATTGCAATCAAAGTTGATGTAGAGGGGCTAGAGTTATTGGTCCTAAAAGGAATAGCAAATTTAATCAAAAATAATCGTATTTTCTTACAAATTGAAATTTTTGATCAAGAGTTTGTTAAAACTTCTAGTTTTCTTGATGAACATAATTTTAAATTAATTACAAAGGGAACATTCACTCATCAAAATAGTGTGAAAGACTACTTTTATATTAATTTTTAATGTCTGAAGTGTCTTACACCAGTAAATACCATTGAAATACCAGCTTTATTTGCGGCTTCAATGACTTCATTATCTTTAACAGAACCCCCAGGTTGAATAACTGCTTTTGCTCCAGATGAAATTGTAACAAGCAGTCCATCAGCAAACGGAAAAAATGCATCTGATGCAACCACTGAATTTTCAAGCGAGTTTTCATCAGACTTTTCCATTTCTCTATTTTTTTGTGAGGCAATTTTAGCACTATCAACTCTGCTCATTTGTCCAGCACCGATACCAATTGTTTTTTTATTTTTGACATAAATAATTGCATTTGACTTTACATGCTTACAAACTTTAAACGCAAACAACATATCTTCAATTTCACTATCACTTGGTTTTCTTTCTGTAACAACTTTTAAGTCAGATGTGTTTGTATTCTTATCATCGTTTGATTGAACTAAAATTCCACCTTCAATACTTTTAAAATTTTGTGAATTATTTTTTTCATGCAATGAAGTTAAAATTAAAACACGTAAATTATTTTTTGTTTTGAATATTGCTTTAGCTTCATCTGTAATGCCTGGTGCTATAATAACTTCAGTAAATATTTTAACAATTTGTTCAGCGGAATCTTTATCAATTGTTTGATTGAGTGCAATGATGCCACCAAATGCACTCGTCGTATCACATGAAAACGCTTTTGTGTATGCTTCATGCAAAGTTGATCCACTAGCAACTCCACATGGATTTGCATGTTTGATAATAGCGACAGTTGGCGTTGCTTTTTCAAATTCTTTAATTAACTGTAAAGCAGCATCAGCATCATTAATATTGTTATAACTTAGTTCTTTGCCTTGTAGTAATGTTGCTTGAGGAATACCTGAATATTGCATTGATGACTTATAGAGACTTGCAGATTGATGGGGATTTTCACCATATCGAAGTGTTGATGATAATTTTCCTGCAGTTGAAAATTTTTCTACCTTTTCATTTTCCCTTCTATAAAACCAATCACTGATCAGAGAGTCATAGTAAGCGGTTGTTGAAAAAGTTTTGGCTGCAAGCTTTTTTCTGAAGTCTAAAGTTGTTGATCCTTTATTTTTCTCTAATTCGGTAATCAGTTCGTCGTAATCGACCACATCAGTTATTACAGTGACAAATTTGTGGTTTTTGGCGGCTGATCTCAACATTGCTGGGCCACCGATATCTATATTTTCGATGCAAATTTCTTCATTTTCGTCTGATTTTATTGTTTCTTCGAAGGGGTAAAGATTGACGATTATTAAGTCAATATCTTCTATTCCATGTTCCTTTTGAGACTGAACATGGTTCTTGTCATCTCTTTTTGAAAGCAAGCCCCCGTGTACATTTGGGTGCAAAGTTTTAACACGTCCATCCATCATCTCTGGGAAATTGGTTAAAGAAGATACATCTGTTACATCAACACCCATGGCTGAAATCGATTTTGCAGTACCACCTGTTGAAACTATTTTAATGTTATGTTCTTTGAGTGATTGAACAACTTTATCTAAACCTGATTTATCTGAAACAGAAATCAGTGCAGTTTTAATTTTAATATCCAATTTAATGGCCTCTTAGTTTTTCAATATTGTTTGCATATTCACTTGGGCCACCTTTAAAGGTTGTGGTACCTGCAACAATCATGTCAGCTCCAGCATCGATTACCGATTGAACATTGTCAAAATTAATTCCTCCATCAACTTCTAAATGAATTTCTCTACCAGACTTATTAATTTCTTCTCGAAGATTTGATAATTTATCAAGAGCTGTTGGAATAAATTTCTGACCGCCAAAACCAGGATGAACACTCATTACTAAAATGAGATCAAGTTTATCCATAAAAGGTTTAACTACTTCCCATTCAGTATCTGGGTTGATTGCAAGCCCAGCTTTTATATTTAATGATTTAATTTTATTCAAACATGCTTCCGTATCATCTTCTGCCTCTGGGTGAACTGAAACAATATCTGCTCCTGCTTCAACAAACTTTTCAATATAAGGCTGTACAGGATCGATCATCAAATGAACATCAAATGGCAATGAAGATTTATCTCTTATAGATTTAACAACATCAGGACCAATTGTGAGATTAGGAACAAAGTGTCCATCCATTACATCTACATGTATGTAGTCAGCCCCGGCTTGAGTGATATTAACGACTTCATCTCCTAACGATGAAAAGTCTGATGCTAGTATAGAAGGTGATATTTTAACCGACATTATTGTGAAGCATTATTTCTCTGTATAACAGAAAGGTTTGTTGTTTCCCACTATTTTCATACTTTGATTAGCGATAAATAGAGATTACATTATATATATGAGCGATAAAAAAACAGAAGCTGCCAAAGACAAAGAAGATAAGAAAACTGACTCCAAACTACCTAAGAAGAAAAAAGAAATAGGCGGTGCAGATGGTCCAGAACCAACCCGTTTTGGAGACTGGGAAAAAAAAGGAATTACCTCAGATTTTTAGCTTTTATTAACTTATATTATATCTGGATCCCTCTTAAATTTAACATTGCAAAATAAACTAGTTATTTTATGAATTAACTATGGAAAGTTCTGAAGTAGTAAAAATAATTGAAAATCTTAAAGGGCGGAGGCCTTACGAAGAAAAGAGAGCAGCAAAACTAGGATTTGCTTCTCTTCATGAATATATCGAAGATAAGATTCAAAAAAAACAATTAGCTGAAAAAAATCTTGAAGAAACCAAATGTGAAACTTCAAAAGTTGATAGTCAATCTAACAACAAAAGTTGTGGTTGCTGTTAAATCGATACCTATTGATTTGTAATCAAAGTTTATGATTAAATTTAGATGGCTTCCAATCTTTTGGCGCCAGTTCTAAATCTTCAAATTCAAAAGCGGGTGCAACGGTGCATCCAATTAAGCTATACGCTCCAGTAGATTTCAAGGCAAACCAAGTTCCTTTTTCTACAGTGTACATAAAATTATTATTAGATCCTATCTGATCAATTTGAAATTCCACACCATCTTTTGAAGTGTATATCTTTAAAGGACTGCCTGAATAAAAATGTAACGTTTCAGTTTTTGTTATTCTGTGCCAGTGTGAGTTTTCGTGCGCTTCAAGTAAAAAATATATATGAGTGACATCATTATTTCTAAAAATCTCAACGTAATGACCACCCTCAGGATGTGGGATCATTTTGTGATCTTCGATTAAAGCTTTAACAGTACTCTTATCACTCACAAGAAACTACTTGTTCATTCGATTTTCTACAAGATCATTCACCACGGCCGGTTCTGCTAATGTAGATGTATCACCTAAATTACTGTAATCGTTTTCAGCGATCTTTCTTAAAATTCTTCTCATAATTTTTCCTGATCGAGTTTTAGGCAGACCTGGAGCCCACTGTATTAAATCAGGTGATGCGATTGGACCAATTTCTTTTCGAACCCATGCAACAAGTTCTTTATATAATTCATCCGATGTTTCTTCTCCTGCATTAAGCGTAACGTATGCATAGATCCCTTGACCTTTAATATCATGAGGGTAACCAACAACTGCTGCCTCACTAACTTTAGGATGAGCAACTAGTGCAGATTCTACTTCTGCTGTTCCCATTCTGTGACCAGATACGTTTATGACATCATCCACTCTTCCAGTGATCCAGTAATAACCGTCTTCATCTCTCCTGCAGCCATCGCCCGTAAAATATTTTCCATCAAATTGAGAAAAATAGGTTTCAATAAATCTTTTATGATCTCCGTAAACTGTTCTCATTTGTCCAGGCCATGAGTCTGCTAAACAAAGCGAACCTTCGCAAGCACCTTTAAGGATATTTCCTTCAGCATCTAAAATTTCGGGTTTGACCCCAAAGAAAGGTTTTGTTGCTGATCCTGGTTTTTGAGCAATAGCACCTGGAAGAGGTGTTATTAAAATTCCCCCTGTTTCAGTTTGCCACCACGTATCAACGATCGGACATTTTTTGTCACCAACTACATTATAATACCACATCCACGCTTCAGGGTTTATGGGCTCACCAACGGTCCCTAGTAGCTTTAGAGATGATCTGCTTGTTTTTTTAACATGATCTTCACCTTCCCGCATCAATGCCCTAATTGCGGTTGGGGCAGTATAAAATATATTAATCTTATGTTTATCAACTACTTCCCAAAATCTAGAAGCGCTTGGGTAATTTGGAACACCCTCAAACATGACAGTAACTGCACCGTTCGCTAAAGGGCCATATACAATGTAACTATGTCCTGTAACCCAACCGACATCTGCTGTGCACCAATAAACGTCACCCTCTTTATAATCAAAGACATATTGATGTGTCATCGAGGCATAAACCATATAACCACCGGTGGTGTGCATAACCCCTTTTGGTTTTCCAGTTGATCCTGATGTATACAATATAAAGAGAGGATCTTCCGCAGACATTTCCTCTGGCGGACAATCATCAGACTCTTTATCTGTTAGCTCGTGATACCAAATATCCCTTTTATCGACCCAACCAATATCTCCACCTGTTCTCTTAACAACAATACAATGACGCACTCCTCCTGAAATCGAAATTGCTTCATCTGTATTTTTCTTTAATGGAATTGCCTTACCGCCTCTTACTCCCTCATCTGCTGTGATCACAATATCAGATTTACAATCACTAATTCTTCCAGCTAATGAGTCTGGAGAAAAGCCACCAAAAACAACAGAGTGAATTGCACCAATCCTTGTACAAGCAAGCATTGCATAAGCCGCCTCAGGTATCATTGGCATATAAATAGTTACACGGTCTCCTTTTTTAACGCCAAGAGATTTCATGCCATTAGCAAGTTTTGATACCTCACTGTGTAATTCTTTATAAGATATGTGTTTTGAATCTGCTGGATCATCACCTTCCCAAATGATTGCAGTTTGATCTGCTTTATCTTTTAGATGTCTATCAATACAGTTGCTTGATGCGTTGAGTGTACCGTCGTAGTACCACTTGATTGAGAAATTGTCTTTATTGTAAGAAACATCTTTTACTTTTGTATACGGTTTAATCCAATCAATTCTATTACCGTGCTCATTCCAAAATTCTTCATTGTTATTTAGCGAATTTTCGTACCACTCGTTATATTTAGCGGAATTAACCTGAGCTTCTGCAGACCATTCGCTGCTAACCTCAAACTTTTCATTTTCACTCATAAGGAAATTATCTTATTTGATACCGCCGAGATTGCAAATAATAGTCCATGACTTTTTATCAATTGGCATGACTGAGAGACGTGACTGTTTGACTAGAGCCAGGTGATTAAGTTTTGGATGCTCTTTTATTTGGGACAGGTTTACTTTATTTTTTAGGGCTTTCACAGCAGCCACAGATACCATCCCAAAGCGTTTTGATTTATCTGTAGGATCAGGATGATACTTCTTAACGACTTTTACTATGCCAACAATATCTCTTTCTTTAACTGAGTGATAAAAAAAACAAAGATCTCCTGTCTCCATTTTTTTCATATTGTTAGATGCTTGGTAGTTTCTGACGCCATCCCAGCCCTCACCTTTACTGCCAGCTTTTACTTGTTGCTTCCAAGACCATGTTTCAGGTTCTGATTTCATTAACCAGTAATTCATGTTATTCCTTTGTGATCGGTCTGTTTAAAAGTTCTTGAATTGTAACATCAATATTTTTCTTTCGGTACAAAACTTTATAAATAGCTTCATTGATTGGTAAATCCAATTTTTTTTTCATCGATAGTTTTTTGAGCGCCCTAACAGTGAATACCCCCTCTGCAACTGAAAATTTTTTTTCAATTATTTGATTAAGTGTTTTGCCCTTTGCAAGATCAATTCCTAGGGAAAAATTTCTAGACTCTTTTGATGAACACGTAAGAAATAAATCTCCCATACCTGACAGTCCTGCAAGCGTGCTTTTTTTTGCATTCATGGATTGGGCTACAATTTTTATTTCTGCAAAACTTCTCGATATAATTGAAGCAACTGCATTTTCTCCATATTTTTTTCCAAAAACAATACCACTTGCGATAGCATAAATATTTTTTAAAGCTCCTGCTATTTGTGATCCAATGATGTCATCAGATAAGTATGGTCTTAGCGTTGGAGATTTAATGAGTTGAGCAATTTTATTAGCAACATGTCCATTTTTTGAAGCAACAACAGTAGCAGCCGGCAACCCTCTAGCAATCTCAGCTGCAAAGTTTGGTCCAGAGATAATAGCAATTTTATTTCTAGGAAATATAGAGGATACAATTTCACTTGGTAATTTTAAGCTGTTCATCTCAATTCCTTTTGAGCAACAAACAAAAAGTGTTTTCTTTTCTATATCTTTTTTTAATTTTGATAAATTAATTGATAAATACTGAACAGGTGAGACTAAAAATAAAATTTCACATTTAGCCAAGTCAAGAATTGATGTTGTACATTTTATTTTCTTACTTAATTTAATTCTTGGTAAATATCTTTTATTTTCAAATGATTTATTAATATTTTCACAAACACTTTTTTCTTTTGCCCATAAAATAACTTTATCTTTTTTTGAAATGATGTTTGCTAAGGCTGTCCCCCAAGCTCCGGCACCAATCACGCCAATTTTATATAGAGTTTTTTCCTTCAAGAGCTCTTTTACCTTTCATAAAAACAGCATTTTTATCTAGAGGCCATCTTGGCCGTGGTTTAAAACTTAATTTATTAAATTTATTTCTTTCAAATCTTTCAATTCCTGCAAGTGCAATCATTGCGCCGTTATCAGTACAATACTTGATGGATGGAAATAAAAATTCACATTGTTCGGGGTTTTCGAGCTTTTTCAGAGAATTACGAATACTTTTGTTTGAAGCAACTCCTCCCGCAACAACGATTTTCAAACTTTTCTTAGATTTGACTGTTCTCTTATATTCTTTAATAGCATTACGAGTTTTAATGAAAATTATTTTATTAATAGTTGCTTGAAAAGATGCAGCCATATCTTTTTTAAATTTT
>CACFGR010000020.1 GCA_902565955.1 uncultured Pelagibacteraceae bacterium
TGTTCTTCAAAAAGCGATTGACGAAGCATACGACGCTGGGTTGATTGGGAAAAATGCTGCTAAGTCGGGTTGGGATTTCGATATATTCTTACATCGAGGCGCAGGAGCATACATATGTGGAGAGGAGACAGCTCTACTTGAAAGCTTGGAAGGAAAAAAGGGCCAACCAAGACTCAAACCTCCTTTTCCAGCTAATAAAGGTCTATACGGATCTCCAACTACTGTAAATAATGTTGAAACCATAGCTGTTGTTCCAACAATTTTAAGAAGAGGTGGAGAATGGTTTTCATCTTTTGGTCGACCAAAAAATACAGGTACAAAAGTTTTTTGTATTTCTGGTCATGTTAATAATCCTTGCAATATAGAGGAAGAAATGAGTATTCCTCTTAGGGAGCTTATAGAAAAGCATGCTGGAGGTGTAACTGGTGGATGGGATAATCTTAAAGCTGTAATTCCTGGAGGCTCATCTGTTCCACTTATACCAAAATCAACTTGCGATACTGTCCTGATGGATTTCGACTCACTGTCTGCAGTTAAAAGTGGGTTAGGCACAGCCGCTGTAATCGTCATGGATAAAAGTACTGACCTCGTCAAAGCTATCTCTAAGCTATCTCACTTTTATAAACACGAAAGTTGCGGTCAATGCACGCCTTGTAGAGAAGGAACAGGGTGGATGTGGAGAATGATGGAGAAGATTGGAAACGGTCATGCAAGTTCAATTGATATTGATAAGTTACTTGATGTGACAAAGCAAATCGAAGGCCATACAATTTGCGCACTTGGTGATGCGGCGGCATGGCCAATTCAAGGATTGTTTAGGCATTTTAGAGATGAAATAGAAGAGCAACTTAAAAAGACTAAGGCTGCATAATGGCAAAAGTAAAAATAAATGGGTCCGAGATTGAAGTATCTGATGGCATGACGATACTGCAGGCATGTGAAGAGACAGGAATTGAAATACCAAGATTTTGCTACCATGATCGTCTTTCAATTGCTGGTAATTGCAGAATGTGTCTTGTTGATGTGGAAGGTTCACCTAAACCAGTAGCTTCGTGCGCGATGCCAATCAACGAAGGCATGTCAATTCATACAAATACTCAGTCTGTAAAAAAAGCGAGAGAAGGTGTAATGGAGTTTTTGCTAATTAATCACCCACTAGATTGCCCAGTTTGTGATCAAGGCGGTGAGTGCGATCTACAAGATCAAACTATTGCTTTTGGTCCTGAAAATTCAAGGTTCGAAGAGAATAAAAGGGCAGTTGAAGAAAAGCATATGGGCCCATTGATTAAAACTTATATGACTCGATGTATTCACTGCACAAGGTGTATCCGATTTGCAGATGAAGTAGCGGGAGTAAATCAATTAGGCGCAGTAAATCGCGGAGAAAATATGGAAATAACAACTTATTTAGAAAAGACATTAGACTCCGAGCTATCGGCTAATATCGTTGATTTATGTCCAGTAGGTGCACTTACATCGAAACCATATCAATTTGAAGCCAGACCTTGGGAATTAAAGAAGACAGAGACCATTGATGTTATGGATGCGGTAGGGTCGAATATTAGAGTTGATACTTACGGGTGGAAAGTGAAAAGAGTACTACCTGTGCTTAATGAAGATATTAATGAAGAGTGGATATCAGATAAAACAAGGTATGCATGCGATGGACTTTTAAATCAACGCCTAGACACACCCTACATAAAAAAGAATAACAAATTAGAGCAAGTTTCATGGGAAGAAACTTTTTCTCAATTAAAAAAACTTGTTATGGACTCAGATCCTGACGAAATTGCGTTTTTAGTAGGTGATTTTATTGATTTAGAAACAAGCTACTTAATAAAAAAATTATCGGAAGATCTAAGTATCAAGGCAGTTGATGGAAGACAGGAAGGATGTAAAGTTCCATTCAACCATAGATCTCAGTTCTTATTTAATTCTAAAATTAAAGGCATTGATGAAACAGATTGCATTTTAATGATTGGAACAAACACGCGTGAAGAAGCTGCAATTATTAATTCAAGAATAAGGAAAAGAGTTATTTCATCAAATATTCCAGTTGCACTGATTGGAAAAAATGTGGATCTTACATATAAATACAATCACTTGGGTGATGATATAAATATCCTTATAGATCTTTTAAATGAAAAAAACTCATTTTATAAAAAGTTAACAAATGCCTCAAAGCCAATGATTATTATTGGCCAGTCCGTGTTAAATCGCGATGACTCATTGCAGATTTACTCACTGCTTGAAACATTTACAGATAAATTCAATCTCATTCAGGAAGATTGGAATGGATTTAATGTATTACAGCTTGCCGCTGCAAGAGCAGGTATTCTTGAGATGGGTCTTATACAAAAAAATAAATCAGTCGATGATTTGGTCGCTGACGCTGAAAAAGGTAAATTCAAATTAGTGATTTCATTTGGCGCTGATGAAATCAGTTATGAAAAATTTTCCAATTGCAAAATAGTTTATATGGGCACACATGGAGATAGAGGCGCAAACGCCGCTGATTTTATATTGCCAGCAGCAGCATATACTGAAAAAGATGCAATTTTTATAAACACTGAAGGAAGAGTCCAATACGCAAATAAAGCAAGTTTTCCTCCAGGTGAAGCCAGGGAAGATTGGAAAATTATTAATCAATTCAGTGAAGTCCTTGAACTAAAATGGTCGTTTTTAGAATTGTATGATGTAAGAGATGAAATGTTTGCTAAGTTTCCTCAACTTAAAGATGACTTTAATGATCAAAACAATGGATTCGTTAAAATTATTGATAATAAAGGTAATGAAGAAATAGAAATCATTAATAAGGATACAAGATCAAGCCAAGAAAAAAAGAATGATACAATCAATGGTAACATTAAGAGCTTTGAAGAAAATTCGGCAAAAAAAATATTTAATACAGCTTGGACTGATCTAAATGATCGCCAGAGAGAGTATCTGAGAAAATATAATTATCCTGAGACATGGTCAGAATTTACAGAGCATTATGGCTTTAAAGTTGTGAATGATATTAAGAAAAAAAATAACGTCGTGTTGCCATATGAGGACCAATATGCAAATAGTATCGGAAAAGCTTGGAATGATCTCACTTATAATCAAAAGAAGTGGGCCTACACTAAAAGAAACAAGAATAATTTAATTGGATTAGCAGATGATGCAAATTTTTCACCTGATGGAATTGTCGTTTTAAACGACAATCAGGAGGCGTACTATGCTCAACCAAAAGAAATTAACTTTAAAATTAAAAACTTAAGTTTCAGTATTGAAGACTTTTATATAAACGATTCAATTACAAGACATTCTAGTACGATGGCCGAATGCAGCCGAGCTAGAAGTGAAGTAAGGTCATCAGTAACGGAAAAGGCTTCATAATGATTAACTTAGCTCAAACGTACTTTATCGAAGTAATGACTATTATTCTTTATTGCCTACTTATTTTTGTTCCCTTGCTTCTGGGTGTTGTAATGGCGTTATATGCAGATAGAAAAATATGGGCAGCAGTTCAAAAAAGAAGAGGTCCAAATGTAGTTGGCCCGTATGGTTTGTTCCAAGTTCCTGCCGATGGATTAAAATTTATTTTTAAAGAAATTATTTTACCCGACGGCTCTGACAAAACAGTTTTCCTTATTGCTCCCATTATTACTCTTGCTCTATCAATTGCAGCCTGGGCAGTTGTACCAGTTCAGGCGGGTGTAGTATTGGCTAATATAAATGTTGGAATCTTATACATATTTGCAATTAGCTCTCTTGGAGTCTATGGAATTCTGATGGCAGGATGGTCATCAAACAGTAAGTATCCTTTTTTTGGGGCACTTAGATCAGCAGCTCAAATGGTTTCTTACGAAGTTTCCATAGGTTTTGTAATAATAACTGTTTTGTTATGTGTAGGCTCACTCAACTTGACTGAAATAGTAATGGCTCAAAAGACAATGTGGTTTTTTATACCTTTATTTCCAATGTTTATTGTTTTTTTTATATCCGCACTAGCAGAAACGAACAGACCTCCATTTGATCTTCCTGAAGCAGAGTCTGAGTTAGTAGCTGGATATCAAACAGAGTATTCAGGAATGCCATTCGTTTTGTTTATGTTTGGAGAATACATAAATATTTTATTAATGTGCGCAATGACCACTATTCTATTCCTTGGGGGGTGGTTGCCGCCAATTGATATTTATCCATTAAATGCTGTTCCTGGATTTGTTTGGTTTTTATTGAAAGTAACTTTCGTTTTTTACTTATTTGCTATGGTTAAAGCATTTGTTCCAAGGTATCGATATGACCAACTAATGCGACTTGGCTGGAAAGTTTTCTTGCCCTTATCACTGTTTGCAGTTGTAGCAACATCTTCGATATTGTTCTTTTTTAATCTAGCTCCAGGAATGTAATGAAAATAATTAATTTTTTTAAATCGTTCCTTCTTCTAGATTTTTTAAAAGCTTTCTATTTAGCCCAAAAATATTTTTTTAGGAAAAAAGCAACTATCAATTATCCTTTTGAAAAAGGTAAATTAAGCCCTCGATTCAGAGGTGAGCATGCTTTGAGAAGATATCCGAGTGGTGAGGAAAGGTGTATAGGATGTAAACTGTGTGAGGCTGTATGTCCAGCACAAGCGATAACAATTGAAACTCAACCTCGCGATGATGGAACAAGAAGAACGCTTAGGTATGATATTGACATGGTTAAATGTATCTACTGCGGTTTATGTGAGGAGTCGTGTCCAGTTGATGCAATTGTACAGGGTCCAAATTTTGAATTTACAACTGAAACGAGAAAAGAACTTTATTATACGAAAGAAAAATTGCTTGAAAACGGTGATAGGTGGGAAACAGTTATCGCTGAGAACTTAGAAGCCGATGCAAAATATAGATAAATGACAGCTCAATTATTAACATTCTATTTATTTTCAGGGGTTATTTTAATTTCTTCATTGATGGTTATTTCAACTAAAAACCCAGTTCATTCAGTATTGTTCCTAATTCTTTCATTTTTAAATGCCGCCGGTTTATTTGTTATTCTTCACGCCGAATTTTTGGCAATGATACTAATAATTGTTTATGTTGGTGCTGTTGCAGTACTTTTTTTATTTGTTGTAATGATGTTAGATTTTAAAACGTCAATCAATAAGGATAATATTTTACAATATATTCCGATAGGAATTTTGATTGGTGTAGTTTTTATTGCA
This sequence comes from uncultured Pelagibacteraceae bacterium, assembly GCA_902565955.1. Lineage (GTDB taxonomy): Bacteria > Pseudomonadota > Alphaproteobacteria > Pelagibacterales > AG-422-B15 > CACNXQ01. The sequence continues at coordinate 5,192 of CACFGR010000020.1, forward strand.
GAGTTAATAATTGTATTAATCAATACAAAGTTTGACTTGTCTAATATTCAAGTGTTACCCAATCCTCTTTCAGATTTTACTGGCAAGTCTAATACAGAAGCAATTGGCTCAGTTTTGTACACAGATTACATTCTATATTTCCAACTTTCAGGTGTAATTCTGTTAGTTGCAATGATTGGTTCTATTGTATTAACTCTCCGCGAAAGAGAAGGCGTAAAGAGGCAAGTTGTTTCAGAGCAACTACAACGACAAGGCAAAATTGATTTAGTAGATGTAAAATCAGGAAAAGGTGTTGATATTTAATGATTGAATTAAATCAATTTTTAATTTTATCTGCTTTATTGTTTGCAATTGGCGTTATTGGTATTTTTTTAAACCGAAAAAATGTGATTATCATTTTAATGTCAATTGAAATCATTTTGCTCTCTGTAAATTTAAATCTTATTTCTTTTTCATATTTTTTAAATGATCTAACTGGGCAAATATTCTCTCTTTTTGTACTTACTGTTGCTGCCGCTGAAGCTGCAATCGGACTTGCTATACTTGTAATTTATAACAGAAACGCTGGCAGTATAGAGATTGAGAAAATTAACGCCTTAAAGGGGTAATGTTAAATGGCGCATAGTATAATTTTATTGCCCTTGATCGGGTTCTTGATTTCTTGTTCGTTATCATTTTTTAAATCTAATAAATTTATTGACCGAGCGGCAGAAATTATCACTTCATTATTTATTACTATTACAGCAATATTTTCCTTTTATATTTTTGTTGATAATATTGGTGACCCATCGGTAGTATCAATCAAACTATTTAACTGGATATCCTCTGGTTCATTCAATGCCGATTGGTCAATTTATCTAGATACAGCTACAAGAGTAATGCTTGTAGTAATTACAAGCGTATCAGCCTTAGTTCATATTTATTCAATTGGTTATATGTCTCATGATGATAGTAAGCCTCGTTTTATGGGATACTTATCATTATTCACATTTGCCATGTTGATGCTTGTCACAGCAGATAATTTTTTGCAACTTTTCTTTGGCTGGGAGGGTGTTGGACTTGCCTCTTATTTATTAATTGGGTTTTGGTATAAAAAATCAACTGCAAACGCCGCTGCAATTAAAGCATTTATAGTAAATCGCATAGGTGATTTTGGATTAGCTTTAGGTATTTTTACAATATTTATTGTTTTTGGCAGCATCGAATACCAGACAGTATTTAGTAATGTCTCATCTTTTAAGAACGTAAATTTTAATTTTTTAGGTATTGAACTACATGCTTTGACTTTAATTTGTATTTTCTTATTTATTGGCGCTATGGGTAAGTCAGCTCAATTATTTCTTCATACATGGCTTCCAGATGCAATGGAAGGCCCAACACCAGTATCTGCATTAATACATGCGGCAACAATGGTTACAGCTGGAGTATTTCTTGTTGTACGATGTTCACCTTTATTTGATTTGGCTCCTGTTGCTCTGGACTTTGTAGTTTTGATTGGTGCAAGTACTGCATTCTTTGCAGCTACCGTTGGGCTGGTTCAAAATGATATTAAGCGTGTTATTGCATATTCAACTTGTAGCCAATTAGGCTACATGTTTGTTGCAGCTGGACTTGGAGCTTACGGTGCAGCTATGTTCCATTTATTTACACATGCATTTTTTAAAGCACTTCTATTTTTAGGAGCTGGATCAGTTATTCATGCAGTTCATGAAGAACAGGATATAAGGAAAATGGGAGGTATAAGTAATTTTGTTCCAATAACTCAATTAATGATGATAATTGGAACAATTTCACTTATGGGTTTTCCATTCACATCTGGCTATTACTCAAAAGATGCAATCATAGAAACAGCTTATTTATCTAATTCCAATTTCGCAGACTATGCATATATCTTACTTACTGTTGGTGTTGTGATGACATCTTTCTATTCATGGAGGCTTATGTTTCTTGTTTTCAATGGAAAAACAAGAATGGCTGAAGAAGACCTTAGTAAAGTTCATGAATCTTCCTCAGTAATGCTAATTCCTCTAATAATTTTAGCAATTGGATCTTTGTTTTTTGGATTTTTATTCAAAAGCTATTTCATTGGGTATTATAGTGATGTATTTTGGAATGGCTCAATTGTCGTCCACCATGAAGATCACCATTCAATTCCTTTGTTAATATATTATTTGCCTGCAATTTTAGGCATAGTTGGATTTATTATCGCTTGGTTCATGTATATTCGAAAATCAGATATGGCTAAGAATGTAGCAGAGTTAAATAAGCCGCTTTACAATTTTCTATTAAATAAATGGTATTTCGACGAGTTGTATAATTCAATTTTTGTAAAACCAGCTATGGCAATTGGCCAGATTTTTTGGAAGTTTATTGATGGTTTAATTATTGATGGTTACGGACCTAACGGAATAGCTGCTTTAGTGAGCAGAATATCAATAAAAGCAAAGCAAGTTCAATCTGGATTTATTTACCATTATGCTTTTGCCATTTTAATTGGCCTTTCATTCATTATTACTTTCATAATTTTTAGGTTTTAAAAAATGAGTGAAATTCCAATCTTGAGTATTTTAATCTTTATACCGGTCGTCGGTATATTTTTTATGTTATTGATAAGAAATAATGATGACCAAAGCTCGCAAAATTTAAAACACACCGCCTTATGGATCGCGTTTTTAAATTTTATTATATCATTATCTTTACTATTTTCATTTGACTTAAATAACCCAAATTTTCAATTTGTAGAAAAATACGCATGGATAGAAAGTGGTATCAGTTATCATTTAGGTATAGATGGTGTTTCAATTTTATTTGTAATACTGACAACAATGCTTGTACCTATTTGCATACTTGCAAGCTATGAAAGCATTAAATTTTCTGTAAAAGAATATTTAATTTCATTTTTAGCTTTAGAAACTTTTATGATTGGAGTTTTCTGCTCTCTTGATCTTGTCTTATTTTATTTATTTTTTGAAGGAGGTTTAATTCCAATGTTCTTAATCATTGGGATATGGGGTGGAGAAAGAAGGGTTTATTCAACTTTCAAATTTTTTCTTTATACACTTGCTGGCTCAGTATTTATGCTACTTGCAATAATTTATATTTTCATTTCTACAGGCACAACTGATGTTGAAACACTCTTGATTTATAATTTTACTACAAACGAACAATTAATATTGTGGATCGCATTTTTTACTTCATTCATGGTCAAGATACCTATGTGGCCTTTTCACACTTGGCTACCAGATGCCCACGTAGAAGCACCAACAGCTGGATCAGTTATACTTGCGGGCGTTCTATTAAAAATGGCTGGGTATGGCTTTATAAGATTTTCTATTGGTTTTTTTCCGGATGCATCAGAATTCTTTGCGCCATTTATATTTTCTCTTAGTGTCATAGCAATAATAGTGACTTCTCTAATCGCATTAGTGCAAGAAGATATGAAAAAACTAATTGCTTATTCATCAGTTGCTCATATGGGATTTGTAACATTGGGAATATTTACATTTACTGTACAAGGAATAGAAGGTGGCATAATTCAAATGATAAGTCATGGCATTGTTTCTGCGGCATTATTTTTGTGTGTTGGCGTGGTATATGATCGTCTTCATACAAGAGAAATTGCAAGATATGGAGGCTTAGTTAGTAAAATGCCTTTTTATTCATTTTCATTTATGATTTTTATATTAGCCAGTCTAGGCTTGCCTGGAACAAGTGGTTTTGTTGGCGAGTTTTTAGTACTCCTTTCTATATTTACGGTAAATACATATTTTGCGATATTTGCGACTACAGGCGTTGTATTAGCAGCCACATATTCATTATGGCTTTATAGAAGAATAATATTTGGTGCTTTAATTAAAGATGATCTATCTGAAATGTTTGATTTAACAAGAAGAGAGATAATTATTTTTCTTCCCTTAATTATCCTAACAATATTCATTGGCTTATATCCGAAACCAATCATAAATATAATTGAACCTTCAACCGAAAAAATTGTAAATCAAATTAAAATGAAATTAGATTAAAATGCAAAGTTTAGTATACATATTACCTGAGATATTTTTATTTATAGTTGCAACAGTTTTGTTAGTGACTGGCTTATTTTTGAAAAATATAAAGCTAATTAACTTGCTTGCTATATTTTCACTTTTAGTCACAGTTATCATAATTTTAAATCAACCCTTTCAATCAGCCTTTCTAAATAGTTTTGTCGTAGATGAATTTTCACTAGTACTAAAAGTTATGATACTAATCGGCTCCACTGTTTCATTGATTATGTTTGTATCAAGTAAAGATGACCTAAATATAAATATTTACGAATTTCCAATTTTAATAATTTTTTCAACTATAGGTATGATGGTAATGGTTTCAGCAAATGATTTGCTGGCAATGTTTATAGGATTAGAACTTCAATCATTAAGCCTATATGTTCTTGCTGCTTTGAACAGAAACAGCTTACTGTCATCAGAAGCAGGAATTAAATATTTTATTCTCGGAGCTCTTTCCTCAGGCTTATTACTCTTTGGAATTTCATATATTTATGGATTTTCAGGAAATACAAACTTTAATCTAATAGCTGTAAATATTAACCCCGAAAGTCTGGGTTTAATTATTGGTATAGTTTTTGTATTGGCAGGACTAGCTTTTAAAGTGTCAGCAGTTCCTTTCCATATGTGGACGCCCGACGTTTATCAAGGAGCCCCAACTCCGATTACAGGATTTTTCGCCCTTGCTCCAAAAATTGCTGCAATGGGTTTACTTGTTAGATTCTTATTCAATTCATTTGGTGAGATTTATATTGACTGGCAACAAATTATATTTTTCATATCAATTGCATCGATGATGCTTGCTGCCTTCGCTGCCATTGCTCAAACTAATTTAAAAAGACTAATGGCGTATAGCTCAATAGGTCATATTGGATATGCTTTAATAGGTGTGGCCTGTTTCACCGATGAGGGATTAAGGTCATTGTTAATATATTTAATGATTTATTTAATTATGAATATTGCTGTTTTTGCATTTTTACTGTCTTTAAAGAGAAACGATGGATATTTTGAAAACATTTCAGACTTATCTGGAATGCATAAAAATCATCCCTTAAGGACCATGCTGATTGCCTTGATTATGTTTTCTTTAGCTGGCATTCCTCCTTTAGCTGGCTTTTTTGGTAAATTTTATATTTTCGTTGCAGCTATTGAGTCTGAAATGTTGTTTCTCGCGATCATTGGCGTCATAGCAAGTGTTATCAGTGCATTTTATTACTTAAGGATTGTTAAGATAATGTATTTTGATGAACCTAAAGAAGAATTTGATGGATCAAGTATCAAATCACTTAATTTGCTTTATTATCCTTCATCAATACTAATAATTATTTTCTTTATTTACCCATCGCCAGTAATAAATATTTCTGAATATGCTATTCAATCAATTATTTAATGTTAGATCAAATTCAATCAGAAGTTATTTTTCATGAAGTAATCGACAGCACGAATGTAGAAGCTAAAAGATTAATTGAAAATGACAAAATAAATAAAGCAACTTGGATTATAGCTAATAGACAAACTTCAGGCAAAGGCAGAAATAATAATAAATGGGTTTCAGAGCTAGGTAATTTTTACGGCTCATATGTCTTGCCGATTAATTTGGATCACAGAAAGATACCATTTATCTCATGTATAACTTCTTTATCGGTATATGATGTAATTAAAAATCTTTTACCCAATAATGCCCTTTTAAAAATCAAATGGCCAAACGACATACTATATAATGATGCAAAATTAGCTGGAATATTAATAGAAAATTTACTAAGTGAAAGTGCGAGTTTTTCAATAATTGGAATTGGTATTAATTTAAAAAATTCACCAAATATTAAGAATCATAAAACTATCTCTATAAAATCTATAATCGAAAATGAAGTTATACCAAAAGATATACTTGGAGCATTAGACTCCAATATCAATAACTACTTAAATATTCTTAATAGTGATGATATTTCAGAATTAATTGATTTATATAAAAATAATTGCTGGAAAATGCGAGATCGGGTTCGTTTTTTACAAAATAATATTGAATTTGAAGGCATATTAGATGATATAACTGATACATTTGAGATTCTAATTAAAGTGAATGGAGAGCTTAAAAAATTTAATTCAGGAGAACTGTCATTTAGTTATTAATCATGAAGGTTTTAGTTGATATAGGAAATACAAATGTATTAATGGGGAAATATGACAATTCGAGATTAATTGATCAAGTTCGATTTGAAACTAACGCAGTTATCAGTTCACCAGATGGTATATTGAATTCGCTAAGCATTTTTTTAGCTAATGTAGAATATATTTTAATTTCGAGTGTTGTGCCACAAGCGCAAAAAAATTTAAGAATTTTAATCTCAAAAAATTTTGAAAATCTATTAATTAGAGAATTAAATACTTCTGACTTAGAGGCATTTATAAAATTCAATGTTATCAACCCAGCTGAAGTAGGAGATGACAGGATCATTAACTCAATTGCGGCTATAGATAAATATGAACCTCCTATCATAATTGTAGATTTTGGGACGGCCACCACGTTAGATGTTGTTGATAGTAGCGGTGCATATTCTGGAGGGTTAATTTGTCCCGGTGTCAAATTATCAATAAAGTCACTGTCAGATGGTGCAGCATTATTGCCACTAATAACTTTTAAAAAGCCTGAAACATTAATTGGTAAACATACAATTACCGCAATGGAATCGGGTATTTATTGGGGGTATATTAGTTTAATAGAGGGCTTGATTGAGCGATTGAAAACTTCTCACGAGTGCTTTAATGCAAAAGCTATAGCAACTGGAGGTTTGTCAGAACTATTTGAAAATGACCTTAAATGCATTAACTATTTCGAGAGAGATCTTACTCTTGAAGGTCTTTTAATCGTAAGCAATAAATTATAATGAGCAAAGGTGATAGATTAGTATTTCTGCCTTTAGGAGGCACTGGTGAAATTGGGATGAACATGAATCTCTATGGATATGGTAAAGAGATTGATGACATGAAATGGCTAATTGTTGATGTTGGTATCACATTTGGGGATGAGACCACACCAGGTGTAGACATCATTTTACCTGATCATGATTTTATAAAGGAAAGAAAAGATAATTTATCAGGTATTATAATAACTCATGCCCATGAAGATCATGTTGGAGGCCTTGCATATTTATGGCCTGATTTAAAATGTCCGATCTATGCTACTCCATTTACAGCTTCAATAATAAGACTAAAATTTGAAGAAAGAGGATTAGATCATGAGGGCTATTTGAATGTAATAGATCTGTCATCTGAAATACAAGTAAAACCATTTGATATAAAATTTCAAACCCTGACGCACTCAATACCAGAGCCAAATTCACTTATCATAAAAACAAAGCTAGGTAATATATATCATACTGGTGACTGGAAGATTGATGATGATCCAGTTGTAGGAAAAGCTATTGACTTTAACGAACTCAAATCAAATACTAAAGATATTCTTGCAATGGTTTGTGATTCAACAAACGTCTTAACAAAAGGAAGATCCGGATCAGAGTCAGAAGTTAAAAATAATTTAACTGAAGTTATAAAAGGAATAAAGAATAGAGTTTTTGTAACATCTTTTGCATCAAATGTAGCAAGACTTGAAACAATTGCCCACGCTGCAAAGGAAACAAATAGATCGTTAGTCGTATTAGGCAGATCTATGCATCGCATGATAAGTGTCGCAAGGCAAAATGGTATTCTTAATGATATAGATGTTATCTTATCAGAAAAGGAAGCATGTAAAAAAAAGAGGGAAGAAGTTTTGTACCTTTGTACAGGCAGTCAAGGTGAACCAAGGGGCGCAATGATGCGAATTGCAAATCAAGATTTTCCTTATGTTGATATTGATTTAGATGATACTATTATATTTTCATCAAAAATTATTCCCGGTAATGAAAAGAAAATTTTTCAATTGTTTAATCGACTCTCAGAGTTAGGTGCAAATGTTATAACTGAGTATGATGAAAATATACATGTCTCGGGTCATCCATGCTTAGATGAAATGGTTGACATGTATGAAAATGTTAAACCCGCAATTTCAGTTCCAGTTCATGGTGAATACAGACACTTAAAAAGACATTCAAATCTTGCGAAGGAAATGGGTGTAAAGTTTCCAATGCTAATTTCTAATGGGGACATATTGCAGATAGCCCCTGGATCGCCATACGTGGTCGATCAGTGTGACTCTGGCAGACAGTACTTTGATGGAAATAGGTTGGTAAAAAGTGAAAGCAGCCATATTAAAGATAGAAAAAGAATGGCTTATAATGGTGTATTGAATGTTACGTGCATAATTGATCAGAAAATGAATTTAAAGGAAAATCCACTAATCATTAGTAGCGGGATAGTTAGTGATCAAGAATATGAGAATGATGAGATGGTATATTTACTCGAAGAAGAAATTTATAAATTTTTTGAGGATAAGACAAATTTATCAAAAAAAGAAAAAAAATTATATCAAAAGCTCGAGACATTATCGCGAAATTTTGTTTTCAAACATACTCGTAAAAAACCTTTGACAAACATAAGTATTGTTCATATTTAATTAGTATGATTGGAAAATTAAATCACATTGCTATTGCAGTACCAAATATAAAAGAAGCTGCTGAACAATATAAAAATATTTTCGGTGCAAAGGTTTCTGATCCTGTTGAACAACCTGAACATGGCGTAACAACAGTATTTATAGATTTAGGTAATACAAAAATAGAATTGCTAGAGGTTCTAGGTGAGGGGTCTCCAATTCAAAACTTTATTGATAAAAATCCAAAAGGTGGAATGCATCATATTTGCCTAGAAGTGAATGATATTAATACTGCTATAGATAAATTAAACACTCATGAAGTATCAATAACTGGTACTGGCAAACCAAAGATTGGCGCTCACGGTAAACCAGTAGTTTTTCTTCATCCAAAAAGCTGTAACGGAACACTCATAGAGTTAGAAGAAGTATAATTTGGGTATAACTGGCTCAATTATCATTTTTTTATTAATTTGGTGGTTAATTTTTTTCATATCACTCCCAATTAACATAAAAAAAAGCAGATTAGAAAACTACATAGAAGGGGAAGATCCTGGAGCGCCTAATAATCCACAATTATTTAGAAAATTCTTAATTACAACAGTTGTCTCAATAGTCATCTGGTTTATCATATATAGTTTTCTAAATAATGAGGGCTTTCTGATGTATATCTTAAAGCTTTTTTACATAAATGAAGTTATCTAATTATTTTCTACCTGTATTAAAAGAGTCTCCAAGTGAAGCAGAAATTGTTTCTCATAAACTTATGCTGCGCTCTGGTATGATCAGTCAATCGAGTTCTGGGATTTACTCTTGGCTGCCCCTTGGGTTAAAGGTTTTAAAAAAAATCGAAAATATTGTCAGAGATGAACAGAATAAGGCGGGAGTTAATGAAATACTAATGCCAACTATTCAACCCGCAGATTTATGGAAAGAAAGTGGACGATATGAAGATTATGGAAAAGAAATGTTAAGAATTAATGATCGTCAAGAAAGAGAAATGCTTTATGGTCCGACAAACGAAGAGCAAATTACAGATATATTTAGAAGAAACGTTAAATCCTATAAAGAGCTTCCAATGCTACTCTATCATATTCAGTGGAAATTTAGAGATGAATTAAGACCAAGATTTGGAGTAATGAGAGGTAGGGAGTTTTTAATGAAAGATGCTTATTCTTTCGATATTGATGCGACGTCATCAGAAGATACTTATAATCGATTTTTTATTTGCTATTTAAAAACATTTGCAAGATTAGGTCTCAAAGCAATACCTATGGCTGCTGATACAGGGCCCATTGGAGGAGATCTCTCACATGAATTCATAATTATTTCTAATACTGGGGAAAGTGATATTTATTTTGATAATAAAATACTAAATGAAGGAAATAAGATTTCTGACATTAGTTATGACGATGACCTAAATTCAATTGTTGAAAAATTTAAAAGTTATTATTCTGCTTCAGATGAGAAACATGACAAGGCTAAATTTGATGAAATAGTTCAAAAAGAAAAACAAATGAATTCAAAAGGAATTGAAGTGGGTCACATATTTCATTTTGGAACAAAATATTCAAATTCAATGAAGGCAAATGTTTTAGATTCTGATGGAAAAGAAAAAACGGTACACATGGGATCATATGGAATAGGTATTTCACGTCTTGTAGGCGCTATAATAGAATCCTCTCATGATGAAAGTGGAATAATATGGCCTGATGCAGTTTCACCTTTTACACTTGGTGTTATAAACTTGAAACCAAAAGACGATGAAGTCTTCTCAATTGCTAATAAAGTTTACAATCAAATCAATGATAAATCTGAAGTTTTATTTGATGATAAAAATGATAACGCAGGAGTAAAATTTTCTAGAATGGATTTAATAGGTTTACCACATCAAATTATAATAGGAAGCAAAGCTGTTTCTGAGGGTATAGTTGAGTATAAAAATAGAAAAAGTGGAGAAACAGAATTAATTAACCTAGATAAATTAGGTAAGTTTCTAAAAGAATTGAACGTTTAAACAAAGTGCCATTTAATTATTTTGAGAGATTTATAGCTTTTAGGTACCTGGTTCCTTTGAGAAAAGGTGGGTTGTTGTCAGTCATTTCATGGCTTTCATTTATTGGGATTTGTATTGGCGTTGCAACATTAATAATTGTGATGTCTGTAATGAATGGTTTTCATGATGAATTAAAAAAAAGAATCATTGGTTTCAATGGCCATATTTATATTAAAAATATAGAGCCATACTTTGAGAATGATAAAAGCTTTTCCGAAATTGAGGAAATATTATTTACTGATAGAAATATATCTATTCAAGCCTTGATAAGTTCAGCTAATAAGAGCAATGGAATAGTTGTCAAATCGATCAATGATGAGAATATTAAATTTTACGAATTTGTTGATAATCCAAATAATGATAATCTGCTCACTGCTAATTCAATAATATTAGGTGAAGAACTTGCTTTTTATCTAGGTGTATTACCTGGCGATGTAATAAAAGTCACTTCTTCTTCAATGATTTCTACTCCACTAGGTCAAATCCCAAGATCTCACAAAATGACAGTATCGGCCACATTTAGTTCTGGTATGAGTGAATATGACAAAAATTTTGCATTTACTTCACTTGCAAATGTTCAAAAACTCTTGAGTCTCAATAATGAGATATCAACTATTGAGATACATTTAAAAGATATCAATGATGTAGAAAAAGTTAAGAGTGATTTACTTAATATTTATAATGATGATTATTTAGTAAAAGATTGGATTGATCTAAATAGTTCTTTTTGGGAAGTGTTAGCAACAGAACGTGAATTAATGTTCTTTGTATTATCACTTATTATCATAATTGCTGCATTTAATATTGTTACAAGCCTATTTATTTTAGTACAAAATAAAAATAGAGAAATAGCAGTACTCAAAACAATTGGTAGCAGTGATAGTTCAATTTTAAGAATATTTTTGCTAGTCGGTACTTTTATAGGGTTTAGTGGAACGATCATAGGCTCAGTTCTTGGAATACTTTTTACAATAAATATTGATACAATAAGAAATGTACTAAACTCAACATTTAATTTAAATTTATTTCCATCTGAGTTTTATTATCTTGATAAAATGCCAACCAGTATTGATTTGACTCAAATTATATTAATTATTTTGTTTTCATTAAT
>CACFGR010000021.1 GCA_902565955.1 uncultured Pelagibacteraceae bacterium
CTTCTTTAAGACTTATATTAGATTGCGTTAATTGATTGTATTCGTTAACTGTTTTCTGAAACTCGTTATAGAATTCTTCTAGTGTTATCTTCTCTTTTCCAATTTTGGCAGCAAGCTGACTATTTCCTGAAGTTAGTATATCTCCAACACCCCAAAGTGCAAAACTCAGAACCATTATCCCAAGAAGAATTTTGCCAAATATTGATGATACTAAATTTCTTACTATATCTAACATTTTGCTTTAAAATGATATAAAACTGTTCTTATAAAAGGAATAACGTTGAATGAAAAGAGTAAAATATACAATTGCTAATTGGAAAATGAATGGCGGCAAAGACTCTATAAAGTTAGTTAAATTATTGGCGAGACATATAAAAAAAACAGGTCATATTAAATCTAAGGTTATAATCTGTCCTCCATATACATTATTGTCTGATTTTATAAGACTCGAAAAGAAAATGATTTACGGGGCACAGGATTGTCATTATCAAGATAAAGGGGCATATACGGGCTCCATAAGCGCTCAGATGATTAAATCTATTGGCTGCAAATATGTAATTATTGGACATTCTGAAAGAAGGGAATATCAAAAAGAAAGTTCCAACGAATTAAGACTCAAAATACAGGCGGCAGTAAATAATAACATGCGAGTTATTTATTGCATTGGTGAAAAATTATCAGAAATAAAAAATAGAATGCAAGTATTAAAAAAACAAATTTCTACACTCAATAATAATTTAGATATAAATAATATTATAATTGCTTATGAGCCTATATGGGCAATTGGCTCAGGTAAAACACCTAAGATAATTGAAATCAATAGCATTCATAAAAATATAAGAACTTTGTTGTCAAAAAAGTTTGGTGTAAGAAAAAGTAATAAAATTTCAATTTTGTATGGCGGTTCCGTGAATTCTTTAAATGCTAGTGATATATTAAAATTAGAGCATGTTGACGGCGCATTGGTAGGTGGAGCATCATTAAATTATAGAGATTTCAGTAAAATAATTGATTCTTATTTATAAATAGATATATAAGAAGCTATGGAATCCGCATTATTAATAATACACGCTATATTAGCTATAATCCTTATAATTGTAGTTCTTATCCAAAGAGCAGAAGGCGGGGCATTAGGTATTGGCGGTGGAAGCGATGGAATGTCACCAAGAGGCAGTGCTGACGTTTTAACAAGAACAACGGCAATCATTGCGGTCTTCTTCGTTATCAGTAGTATTTCTTTGACTATTTTAAGTATGAGATCTTCTGATAGATCTTTAGATTTTAATGATACTGACACCATATCGTCAGATGAAATAACTAATGATGTTTTACCAGAACTACCCCAATTAGATTAATTCGTTGATTAAAATAAGCAATTAAAGTATAAGATAATTCCATGGCGCGATTTATATTTGTCACTGGCGGCGTGGTTTCTTCTTTGGGTAAAGGCCTTGCTTCGGCCTCGCTAGCTTCACTCCTGCAGCACCATGGCTTTAATGTAAGAATTAGGAAACTTGACCCGTACCTAAATGTTGATCCAGGCACCATGAGTCCTTATCAACATGGAGAGGTATATGTAACAGATGATGGAGCCGAAACTGACTTAGATTTGGGTCATTATGAGAGGTTTACTGGGGTAACATCAAAAAAATCGGATAACATTACTTCTGGAAAAGTTTATCAAAAAATTATCAATAAAGAAAGAAAAGGAGATTATTTAGGAGCAACTGTTCAAGTTATTCCGCACGTAACAAATGAAATAAAAGAATTTATATCAAATGATTTAAATAATGAGGATTTTGTAATTTGTGAAATTGGTGGAACTATTGGCGACATTGAAAGCTTGCCGTTTATTGAGGCAATTAGACAGTTTCATAATGACAATGGACATGAAAATTCATTATTTATGCATGTAACCTTAGTTCCATTCATTGCTAGTTCAGGTGAACTAAAAACTAAGCCTACCCAACACTCTGTTAAAGAATTAAGAAGTTTAGGAATCCAGCCAAATATTTTACTATGTAGATCTGATAGACAAATACCAAAAGATGAAAGAAGAAAAATAGGCTTGTTTTGTAATGTTAAAGACAATTGTGTAATACAAGCTATTAACGCAAATACGATTTATGAAGTACCAATAAATTTTCAAAATGAAGGTCTTGATCAGCGTGTATTAGAATATTTCAACTTAGACGCTAGTAAAAAAATTGATTTAAAAATGTGGTCACAAGTAGCAAAACATATCCTTGAACCTGAAGGTGAAGTAGAAATAGGAATTGTTGGTAAATACACAGGTCTTGCTGATGCTTACAAATCATTAAATGAGGCATTATCGCACGGTGGAATTTTTAATAATGTAAAGGTTGAATTAAAATGGTTTGAATCTGAAGAATTAAATAGTTCCAATACGTCAAGCTTATTAGCAAATTGTCATGGCATTTTAGTTCCTGGAGGATTTGGTGAACGGGGTTCGGAAGGAAAAATTGCAGCAATTAAGTATGCGAGAGAAAACAAAATACCTTATTTTGGAATATGTTTTGGAATGCAACTTGCAGTTATAGAGATGGCAAGAAATATATTAGGTATTCAGGATGCAAATTCGAGCGAATTCTCTAATTGCAATAATTCAATTGTTGGCCTCATGACGGAGTGGTCAACTTCAGATGATACGACTGAAAAGAGATCTAAAAATGACGACCTTGGCGGAACGATGAGACTTGGATCATATGAAGCAAAATTAAGAAAGGGCAGTAAAATATATAATATATATAAAGACGAAATTATTAATGAAAGACATCGTCACAGATATGAAGTTAACAATAAATTTGCTGAAGAATTTGAGAACAAAGGTGTTATCTTCTCTGGTTATTCACCGGATGGATTGTTACCTGAAACTGTTGAATTGAAAGATCATCCATGGTTTATTGGAGTGCAATATCACCCTGAATTAAAATCAAAACCATTTGAACCACATCCTTTATTTAAGTCATTTATAGATGCAGCAAAAAAGATACAAAGATGAATAAAACAGTAAAATTGAATAATTTTGAATTTTCTAATTATGATAAATTAAATCTAATAGCTGGACCATGTGTTCTTGAATCCCATAGTCATGCTAAAAAAATGGTTGAGGCACTCTTAGAAATTACTACAAAATTAAAAATTAATTTTGTTTATAAGACCTCTTTTGATAAGGCCAACCGTACAAGTTTACATTCTGAGAGAGGTTTAGGAATTGATGCTTCATTGGAAATATTTAAATCTCTAAAAGATGAATATAAGATAAATATTTTAACAGACGTACATAATGTATCTGACTGTGAGAAAGTAAAAAATTATGTTGATATAGTACAAATCCCAGCCTTTTTATGCAGACAGACTGATTTATTAATTGCTGCAGCAAGAACTGATTTAATAGTAAATATTAAAAAAGGCCAGTTTTTAGCTCCATTAGACATGATTAATGTCTCTAAAAAAATTGAAGAGAGCGGCAATAAGAAAATACTTTTGACTGAAAGAGGAGCTTCATTTGGCTATAATAATTTAGTTTCTGATATGAGATCACTTGAAATTATGAAAAGTGAGATAGGCTACCCTGTAATTTTTGATGCAACACACTCCGTGCAATCACCCGGAGGAATGGGTGACAAAAGTGGGGGAGATAGAAAGTATGTGCCGGCTCTATCAAAAGCTGCTACGGCAGTTGGTGTTGCAGGCGTATTTATGGAAACTCATAATGATCCAGATAATGCTCCATCCGATGGACCAAATATGGTCAAGTTAGAAGATATGAATGATTTGATAAAAAAACTCATTGAAATTGACAATTTAGTCAAGGAAAAATAAGCATCTAAAGATATCATAGATATTTATGAGTTTTATAAAAAATATAGTTTCCAGACAAATATTCGACAGCAGAGGCAACCCTACTGTTGAAACAGACGTTTTTCTATCAAACGGCGTTATGGGTAGAGCCGCTGTTCCATCTGGTGCATCAACTGGTAAAAATGAGTCTTTTGAATTAAGAGATAACAAAAAGCCATATCATGGAAAATCTGTTTTAAAGGCAGTTAACAATGTCAATACCGTAATTTTCGATACAATTTCTGGCTATGATGTTCTTGAACAAGAAGAAATTGATGAGACTTTAATAGAATTAGATGGTACGCCAAATAAAAAAAGGTTAGGAGCCAATGCGATATTAAGTGTTTCTCTTGCTTGTGCTGACGCAGCTTCAAAGTATTTGGGTGTTCCCCTTTATAAATATTTAGGGGGATCCAAAGCATTTAAAATGCCCACACCAATGTTTAATATTATAAACGGTGGAGCTCATGCAAATAATAATCTTTCATTTCAGGAGTTTATGATTATTCCTATAAACTGTTTAAATTTTAATGAAGCAATGAGAAAAGGTTCAGAAGTATTTCATGCACTTAAAAGTATTTTAGCTAAAAAGGGGATATCTACAGCTGTTGGAGATGAGGGAGGATTTGCTCCAAATTTGAAAAATGAAAATGAAGCCTGCCTACTTATAAAAGAAGCTATTTCTAAATCCGGATATAATCTTGGTAAAGATTTCATGATAGCTCTTGATATAGCTGCTTCAGAATTTTATAAAAATAAAAAGTATAAATTAGCATCAGAAAAAAAATCATTTAAAAGTGAAGCATTTTCCGACTTTCTAATAAATTTATGTAAAAAATACTCTATTATTTCTTTGGAGGATCCATTTGCTGAGGACGATTGGAAATCTTGGATTAAATTTACAAAAGACTATGGAGATGTCATTCAAATAGTCGGCGATGATTTATATACAACAAATACTAAATTAATTGATGAAGGAATAAAAAAGAGTGCTTCTAATGCAGTTTTGATCAAACCTAATCAAATTGGTACATTAACAGAGACCCTTAAATCTATTGAACTTGCAAAACTGAATGGTTTAGAAACAGTCATTTCACATAGATCAGGTGAAACAGAAAATACCTTTATATCAGACCTGGCTGTTGCAACAAATTCTGGACAAATTAAAACTGGCTCTTTATCAAGATCGGAGAGGATAGCCAAATATAACCAGTTACTTAGAATAGAAGAAAAATTAGATCTTAAAAAACCCATGAAAATCAATAGGTTTTACTAGTGATATCAAAAATAATTAGAACAAAAAGAGTCCAAAAAGTAAATTTTCTATTTTTTTCTTAATTTTTAATTCATTCGAATTGTAGAGTTTCGTCAAATGTGATTCTTTATGCATCATGATTAATCTCAAAAATATGCAATTATCTATATCAAAGTATTACCCATATTTCTTTTTGCCTTTAATAATAATCTATCTTTCTTTCAATATTTTTGATGGAAATAATGGACTTCTCTCACACTCAAGACTTGATAATGAAATTTCTGAGCTTGAAAAAAAGTTAGAATTAATTACAAAAAGCAATAATTTGTATGAAATAAAAATTGTTTCGTTGAAAAATTTTGATAACAATTCTGACTTAATAGATGAACAGATACGTAATATATTGGGTTATGGTAAAAATAATGAATTTATAGTTTTTTTTGATAATTAGTTACTACTTGAAATTTTAATATTTTATCTTTATTTGTTATTTAAATCGATATGAATAACAATTTATCTAAATCCCTTTTAAGAAAGAAATTCAATTTAATTGATAGTCCAAAAAAACCAGATTGGATAAAGGTTAAAATACCTTCAAGTAAAATTAATTTTACAAAAAATCGTTTAAAATCAAATCGAATAGTTACAGTATGTGAGGAGGCAATGTGTCCCAATTTGTCTGAATGTTGGGAAAAATCACATGCAACATTTATGATATTAGGAGATACATGTACTCGGTCCTGTAGTTTTTGTAATATTCACACAGGCAAGCCATTACCAATAGATCCTTTAGAACCATTGCGTATCGCAAACACAGTAAATGAATTAAATCTTTCCCACGTTGTTATAACATCTGTAGATAGAGATGATCTTAGTGATGGAGGAGCAAAACATTTTTTGAATACAATAAACGAAATAAAAATAAAGTGTAAAAATACAACCATTGAGATTTTAACTCCAGATTTCAAAAACAAAGAAAATGCTTTACAAATACTTTCGAACGCCCCAATTGATGTATTTAATCATAATTTAGAAACTGTAAGTTCTTTGTATAGGTCTGTCAGACCAGGAGCTGATTACAACCATTCATTAAATATTCTAAAAAAAATTAAAAAATTAAAATTAAAAATATTTACTAAATCAGGAATCATGATTGGCCTAGGCGAAACGTATGATGAAATATTAAATCTTATGGACGACTTAAGAGAGATTGATGTAGATTTTATAACAATCGGTCAATACCTAAGGCCTACTATGAGTCATCATCCAGTACTAAAATACCATGAACCAAGTTATTTCTCTAAATTATACGATGAAGCTATCAACAGAGGTTTTAAGCTTGTTTCATCTTCGCCATTTACAAGATCATCATATCATGCAGAGGATGATTTTAATTCCCTAAAAAGACTAAGTTAATAGCTAATGCCAAAACAACACGAAAGAAAGGTTGTACCATATACAAAAGAGCAAATGTTTGATTTAGTTTCTGATATAGATAAATATTCTGAATTTTTACCATGGTGTAATAGCTCAAAAGTAATTAAAAGAGAAACACGAGAGAATACTTCTATAATTATTGCAGATCTAGAAATAGGTTATGATCAATTTGTCTATACTTATAGAAGTAAAGTCAATCTTTATGCAGATAAAAGTAGAATAACCGTTAGTAATTTAGATGGTCCCTTTAAATATTTAGATAACAAATGGGAATTTGTTGAAATTGATGATGATAGCTCTGAAATTCAATTTGACATAGATTTCGAACTCAATGTAACTTTATTTGATATACTAATGAGAAAATTCTTTGATTTAGCTTTTCAAAAAATGGTTGAAGCTTTTATAAGTCGAGCTAAAGAAATATATTAAATTTTTTTTATCTCAGTTAAAATTGTTTTTACTGCGTAATTAGCGCTCTTTTGCTGAATTTTCTTTCTTGAGTTTTCTCTAAATATTTTTCTTATAGTTCTAAATTTATATATATTCTTTTTTTTTGTACCTATGCCGAAATAAACGCATCCAACAGGGGTTCTTTTTGTTCCTCCCATTGGTCCTGCAACGCCTGTGATTGAAATTAGGATTTCACTTTTACTTTTTTTCTTTAATCCTTTTACCATGGCCATTGCTGTCTCATTACTAACTGCTCCATAACGCTTAATTACTTTACTGGGAACATTCAGTAATTTTTCTTTTAGTGTATTGGAATACGATACAATTGAACCATTGAAAAATAGCGAAGATCCATCAATGCTTGTTAAATAACTGCTTAACAAACCACCAGTACAAGACTCAGCAAGTGTAATACTAAATCTTTTAATTGATCTTAGTTTCTTAATTTCATGAATGTCCTTTTTGTTCATATAATGAATAATTTATATACCATAAGTATTATTAAGGAGTAAATACCTGCAACAACATCATCTAATATTACGCCCGTTGCTCCTTTAAAATTTTCAGCTCTGTTAACTGGATAAAACTTATAAATATCAAATATACGAAATGCTATAAATGCCAAAAATAACTCAAATAGATTTATTTCATTAATAAATAAAAGTGGGATGGATTGGCCTATATATTCATCTATTATAACTTCTGGAGGGTCATCGTCTTTTGTATCTACTAAATATAAATTTGTAATGTGAAAAGAAAGAATTAGTACAATAAAAAAAATAATAATGAAATAATTATTGGATAATAATATTTTACATATAACCCAGACAAGAATTGCAAAAGAAGATCCCAAGGTACCTGGAGCAGATGTTAAAAACCCAAGACCAAAAATAGTAACAAAAGATTTTGTAAAAATTTTCATAATTCAATTGCAGTTATAGTAGTCCAGCATGCAATAGCTCTCGATTTACCTATTATGCCAACCTTATCAGACGTTTTAGCTTTCACATTTACTATACTTTTTTTACAATTTAATAATTTTGAAATTTTTTGTTTTATATCATTTTTATGCTTCTCAAGACGAATTTTTTGACAAATTATTGTACAGTCAATATTCTTAAATATTAATTTATCATATCTAATTTTATTTTTTATCTCATTAATTAGTACTTCAGAGGAAATATTTTTATATTTAGGAATTGCAGGAAAATGTTTACCAATATCGCCTTTTCTAGTTATTCCTAATAGAGCATCGATTATAGAATGTAAAACAACGTCTCCATCTGAATAGCCGACAGCCTCAAATTTTGCTTTAATTTTGATTCCGGCGAGTGAGAGGTATGTTCCTTTTCTTAATTTATGTAAATCAAATCCATTGCCAATCTTAATTTTATTACTAATTAGTTTTTTTAACAAAATGATATCATTCAGCTTTGTTACCTTAATATTTTCTTTTGATCCCTCTATGAATTTAACTTTTAAATTTTTCTTTTTTTCAAGAATTCCTAAATCATCTGTAGGTAAATTTTTAACTTTATTTATATAATTACTTAATAATTTAAATTTAAATGCTTGTGGGGTTTGATAGATTTTGAATCTTTTTCTATCAACCGTGATATTATTCTTTCTAATTGTATCTTCAATTCTTGATGCTGTAATATAGCATTCGTGCTTATCTATTTTTATATTTTTAAATAAATTTTTATATATACTATCTGGTGTAACTGGTCTCGCGCCGTCGTGAATAACTACGTAGTCGTAGGAATAATTTTCTCTTAATTCAAAAATTGCTTTTTTTAAACTTTCAAATCTATTTTTACCACCATAAATCAATCTATTTGAGGTAAATTTATTCAATAAATTTTTTTGATTTTTAGTTATTTTTTTCGGTATAGTAATATATATAGATTCTTTATTAACATGTTTAAGTATATTTTTAAGAGTATATTCTATAATTGGAGTACTATAGATATTAAAAAAAAGTTTTGGTTGTAAACTATCAAATCTGACACTATTTCCTGATGCTAAGATTATACAAGCAATTTTCATTATATAACTATTACAATTTTACAAATCATGACTAATACCAAATTTTTAATGAACAATAAACCTAATAACATTAAATTTATAAGTTTAACAAATATTCTTTTGATAGTTGGTTCATTTTTATTTCTTTTGGTTTCTTTTTTAATTCTTTTTTTTCAAAGAAATGGCTCATTAAAATTAATTGATTACTCTGGTATATATATCCTAATTGCGACAGTATTTATTATTATTTTATTTATATCTCTTGCTAGTTTAGTTCTACCTATAATTTTAAGAGTTAGAAGAAAAAAAATTAGTACACTTAATAGTAAGTTTACACTTTATTTTATATCTATAGCTTTAACCCCGGCATTATTACTAGGTATTCTTGGATTGATTCTTATAAACCTTGGTATTAACGACTGGTTTAATTCAAAAATAAATAATGTAATTAATAATTCAGTATTTGTCGCTGAGAGTTATCTTGAGGAACACAAAGAAACAATAAAAGGTGATGTTTATGCCATGTACAATGATCTAAATAATTCAAGTGATATTTTTTATAATGATGAGAAAAAATTAAGTATCGCATTAAGAACCCAGGCCTTAATAAGGAGTTTACCAGAAACATACATATTAAATCGAGAGGGAGATATTATTAGTAAAGCATTTGATAAAAATCCTTTTTTCTACAATCCTCCTGAAAATGCTTTTAAGAGAGCAGATGAGGGCGAAATGACAATTATGTCGTCAACTCAGGTAAATAAGGTTTATGCATTAGTTAAACTTAATAATTTTGAAAACTCCTATCTTTATGCAGGGAGATCAATGGATGGGAATGTTATAAGTGCTTTAAATGATACGATCTCTGCGCGAAATGAATATACGTTTCTCGAAACAAATAGAGACCAAATAAGCCTAATATTTATTTTAATCTATATTATTATTTCATTGATACTAATTCTTTTATCAACAATAGTTGGCATTAAATTCGCAAACAGAATTGTTTTGCCTATATCTAGCATAATAACAGCGTCAAATAATATTAGTAAAGGTTCATACGATGATAAGATATCTAAAACTAATGATTATATTGAGCTTAATAGGTTAGCTGAGTCTTTTAATAAAATGAGTAACGACATAGTTAAACAAAGAAAACAGATACTAATTTCAAAAAAACATGAAACTTGGTCTGATATTGCTAGAAGAATTGCTCATGAAATTAAAAATCCATTAACTCCGATTCAATTATCGTCAGAGAGGTTAGAAAAGAGCATAAAAAAAATAAATGGCGATAGCAGCGATATTGATGAGTGTATTCAGATTATCAGACGACAAGTAAATGAAATTGGATTATTGGTTGACGAATTTTCAAATTTTGCAAGGTTGCCAAATCCAAAGTTCCAAGATGAGAATATTTGTGATATAATTGTAAAAATAATCAATGAATATAAAAGTACATATCCTAAAATAATTTTTGATTTTAAATTGCAAAAAGAAAAATCTAATTTAAATATTGATAAATCTCAAATTTCCAGAGTTTTTCAAAATATAGTTATTAATTCGATACAATCCATTAAAGAAGCTAATAATAAATTTGGTAACATATTAATATCTACTCATGAAAATGATATTAATTTTATTATTATAATTAAAGATAATGGTGGAGGACTGAAGTATGAAAAAGATGATTTATTGAAACCTTATTTTACAACTAAAAAAAAATCCGGTGGGTCAGGATTAGGCCTTTCGATTGTTGAAAAAATTCTATTTGATCATAATGCAGAATTTTCTATTGATAATAGAACTGATGGAACAAATGGAGCCGAAGTAATAATTAAATTTGAGAAATAATGAGAAACATCTTAATAATTGATGATGAAATTGATATAGCTAAAAATATTAAAGCTATACTAGAAGATGAGAATTTTTCAACCTCAACTGCAGTAGACTCTACTGAAGCATTTAGTCAATTAAATAAATATAAATTTGATTTAATTATACTTGATGTATGGCTAGATAATTCAGAATATGATGGACTCCAAATATTAGAGAAAATACGCAAAAATCAAAATACTCCTGTAATTATTATATCAGGTCACGGTAATATAGATATGGCCGTTAAAGCAATTAAACAAGGTGCAGATGAATTTATTGAAAAACCTTTTACTTCAGAGAGATTATTATTATCGATAAATAGATCAATTGAACTCTATGAGATAAAATCTGAAAATGAAAAATTAAAACATAGAAATATTTTTAATTATCAATTCATAGGTAACTCTAACTCAATTCTAAAAATCAAACAATCTATAAAAAAAATAGGACCTACTTCAAGTAGAGTTATGATTTACGGTGAGTCAGGTACAGGAAAAGATATAGTTGCAAGAGAGATACATAAAAATTCAAGCTATAATAGCGGTCCTTTCGTTGCTATTAATGCAGCATTGATGGAACCGTCCAATATAGAGAAGGAGCTATTTGGTATTCAAGATAATTTAATTAGTAATGACGGATACCTTGAAAAGGCATCAAATGGCACATTATTTATTGATGAGGTGGGTGAGATGCCATTGCAGACTCAAGCCAAGATATTAAGAGTTTTAACTGATAAGCAATTCTCTAAAGTGGGAAGTAATCAAACAATAGATTTGAATTGCAGAATAATATGTTCATCTATTAAAAATTTGCAAAATCTAGTTGATGAAGGTTCATTTAGAAAAGATTTATTTCATCGACTAAATGTGGTTGCAATTGAATTACCAAATTTGATAGAGAGACTTGAGGATCTTGATTCTTTGATTGATTATTTCTCACATATTTTTTTCAATGAAAATAAAGTACCATATATTGACTTAAAACCAATAATAAAATCTAAATACACTAGTTATGAGTGGCCAGGCAATATAAGGGAGTTAAGAAATATAATTGAGAGACACATAATATTAGGTGAAAAGTCAGATGGCACACATGAAAAAAATATTAATAATAATGAATTAACTGATCAAAATGTTATTTCGTTACCTCTAAAAAATGCAAGAAAAATTTTTGAAAAAAACTACTTACAGTCTCAAATAAATCGTTTTGATGGAAATATTTCAAAAACAGCTGCCTTTATAGGAATGGAAAGGTCTGCACTTCATAGAAAATTAAAGCAACTCGGTATTACTGATGAGGGTAAAGAATGAAAATAATTATATGTGGTGCAGGTAAGGTTGGAACGAGTATCTCAAAACACTTAGTTCTACAAAAAAATGATGTAACTGTGATCGATCAATCATCTGATTTAATAAATGAATTAAAAGAAAAGGTAGATTTAAAAACTATTGTTGGCTCAGCATCTAATCCTTCTGTATTAAAAAATGCTGGTGCTGAGGAAGCTGATATGATTATAGCTGTTACTCTGCATGACGAAATCAATATGGTAGCATGTCAAATGGCACATACCTTTTTTAAAATACCAAGAAAAATTGCCAGATTAAGATCAGAGGACTTTCTTAATCCAATTTGGAGAGATCTTTATAACGCAGACAATATGCCAATCGATTTAATAATTAGCCCAGAACTTGAGGTTGCCAAATCAATAGAAAGACAGCTTAAAGCTCCAGGTGCCTATGATGTAGTGCCATTTGTGAATGATGAAATTGAATTATTAAGTTTGGTAATAGATGAAAACTGTCCCTTAATAGATACCAATCTTATTAGCATTCACGAATTATTTCAAGAAAACAACAATAAAGAAAAAGATTTAAGAGCATCAATTATTGGCATTGATAGAGAAGAAAATTTATTTATACCCAAGAAAAAAGATATTCTTCAGAAAGGAGACTTTGTTTATATTTTAGTAGATAAAAATCATGTTAAAAGAACAATGAATGCTTTTGGCTTAAATGATAAACCAATCAAAAAAATTATAATTGTAGGAGGGGGGAATATTGGTTTTAATTTAGCAAAAGATATCGAAACTTTACATTCAGATATATCAGTAAGTATAATTGAAAGTAATAATGAGAGAGCTAAATTTATTGCTGACCAACTAAATAATACTCTTGTTTTAAATGGTGATGGATTAGATCAAAATATATTAGATGAAGCAAATATAAAAGATGCCAATATGGTTCTTGCATTAACAAACGATGACGAAACAAATATAATCATATCTGCAGTTGCTAGAAAAAATAAATGTCAGTCATTAATATTAGTAAACAATTCAGAATACAATAGATTAAAAGATGTACTTGGAATAAGTAAAATAATTGACCCAAGAATGATAACCGTATCAAAAATATTAAAACATATACATAAAGGGAGAATTGAGTCTGTTTATTCAATTAGTAATAATCAAGCTGAAATAATTCATGCGCAGGTATTAAAAAGCTCTAAACTACTTAATAAATTGATAAAAGATGCTGAATTACCTGTTGGTATGCGTATTGGATTAATGAAAAAAGAAAATAAAATTATAATACCGGACAAAAATACTATTGTTGAAGAAAAAGATGAGATACTTTTTATTTGTATGACAGATGATTTAAAAAAAGCAGAAGATTTATTTAAAATTAGAGAAGCCTTTTAATGTCTAGGGTGTCTTATGTAAATGGTGAGTATTGTGATCATGATAACGCGTATGTGCATATAGAGGATCGCGGTTACCAATTCGCTGACGGTGTTTATGAAGTATTTGCAGTGCTGGGCAAAAAAATAGTTGATTATGACGGTCACCTTGAAAGGCTATTTAGATCATTAAGCGAAATAAGAATTAGCTCTCCGATATCAAAAAAATCTTATTTATACATATTACGTAATTTAATTAATAAAAACAATATCTTAGATGGTCTTATTTATTTACAAGTCACTAGAGGGGTAGCAGAAAGAGATTTTCAATTTCCAAAAAATATTAATTCATCTTTAGTAGTAACTGTAAAAAAAATATCAATGAAAGAATATTATTCTAAATTTAATAAGGGTATCAAAGTAAAGACAACTCAGGATTTAAGATGGAAAAGGGTAGACATAAAAACACTTAATCTATTACCCCCAGTTCTTGCTAAACAATACGCCGTTGATAACGGTTGTGATGAGGCCTGGATGATAGATGATAAAGGATTTATAACTGAAGGAAGTTCAAGTAATGCATGGATTTTAATTAAAGATAAACTAATCACGACTCCGGCAACAAATTCAATTTTAAACGGTATAACTAGAACTTCTCTTATCAAAGCATTAAAAAAGAAAAAAATAAAGCTCTCTGAAAAACGTTTTAACTTAGAAGATGTAAAAAAAGCTGATGAGGCATTTATAACAAGTGCCACTCAATTTGTGATGCCAGTTATTAAAATCGACAAAATTAAAATAAATAAAGGAAAAGTAGGCAAGTATGCTAATATTTTTAA
>CACFGR010000022.1 GCA_902565955.1 uncultured Pelagibacteraceae bacterium
TGATATTAAATCTTCAACTTGAGTTTTTGCAGGCCTTATTTCAACCTCTGGATCAATCAACCCTGTTGGCCTTATTATTTGTTCAGTAAATACCCCTTGAGTTTTTTGCATTTCCCATGGTCCTGGAGTAGCAGAAATGAATAAACTTTGAGGGCGCATCATTTCCCATTCCTCAAACTTCAATGGTCTGTTATCTAAACAAGATGGCAATCTAAAGCCATATTCTGATAGTGTTGTTTTTCTGCTTCGGTCACCTTTATACATGCCTTCTAATTGAGGTACTGTGACATGACTTTCATCAACAAAGAGAAGTGCATTGTCAGGTAAGTATTCAAAAAGTGTTGGAGGCGGTTCGCCCGGATTCCTTCCAGAGAGATATCTTGAATAATTCTCAATGCCTGGGCAACTACCCGTTGCCTCAATCATTTCTAGATCAAACCTTGTTCTTTCTTCTATTCGTTGAGCCTCTATTAATTTATTTTCTTTTTTAAATTCAGGAATTCTTACTTCTAAATCTTTTCGTATTTGTTTTATGGCAGTATCAAGTGTTGGCCTTGGAGTGACGTAGTGACTGTTTGCATAAATTTTTATAGTTTCTAACTCAGCTGTCTTTTTTCCAGTCAATGGATCAAATTCACTAATCGACTCGAGATCATCTCCGAATAACGATAATTTCCAGGCGCGGTCTTCGTAATGGGATGGAAAAACTTCAATCAAGTCTCCACGCACCCTAAATGTGCCTCTATGAAAATCTGTGTCGTTTCGGTTATATTGAAGCGTGATGAGTTTTTGAATAATTTCATTTCGTCCAATCTTTTGATTTTTTTCTAATCGAATAGTCATTGATCTATACGTTTCAACAGAACCTATTCCATAAATGCATGAAACACTTGCAACAATTATAACATCTTTTCTCTCAAGTAAGGATTGAGTTGCTGAGTGTCTCATTCGATCGATTTGTTCATTTATCGATGCTTCTTTTTCTATGTAAGTATTTGACCTCGGAACGTATGCTTCAGGTATATAATAGTCATAATAAGATACAAAATATTCAACAGCGTTATCTGGAAAGAATGACTTCATTTCACCATACAATTGTGCCGCTAAAGTTTTATTTGGAGCAAGTATTAGAGTTGGCCTTTGAAGTTTTTCTATAATTTTAGCCATCGTGAAAGTTTTGCCTGATCCAGTTACTCCAAGTAAAACTTGTTCCATCTCATCGCCTTTAATGCTTTTAACAATTTCTTCAATTGCTTGAGGCTGATCTCCAGCAGGCTTGTATTCAGATGTGACTTTAAGAACTTCAGAATTTGGCATTAATTTATTAATTAGTTAGAATATAAATTGTGTATTAATCTAATTTAATATAATAGCTGATTATATAAATAACAAACTCTAGGGATAAGCAGTGGTAGAACTATCGCATAGTATAAAAAGAATTAAGCCATCGGCCACCATGGCAGTGACCCAAAAAGCTCGTGAATTGAAGGCCGCAGGAAAGGATATCATAGGTTTAGGAGCGGGCGAACCTGATTTTGATACTCCGGAAAATATTAAAAAAGCAGCCATTCAGGCGATAAATGATGGAGATACCAAATATACCCCTGTTGATGGAACTCCTGAACTGAAGAATGCAATCAAAGCAAAATTTAAAAGAGAAAATAATTTAGATTACGAGCTTAATGAAATCTCCGTTGGTACAGGAGGAAAGCAAATTATTTTTAATGCATTTGCTGTCTCCTTAAATGAGTCAGACGAAGTAATTATTCCAGCTCCTTATTGGGTAACTTACCCTGACGTCGTTAATTATTTTAATGGAAAACCTATTTTTGTTCAATGTGGTGAAGAGTCAGGATTTAAAATTACTCCACAACAACTTGAAAATAAAATAAATCAATCAACCAAATGGTTTATTCTTAATTCACCTTCAAACCCTACAGGTTCCTGTTATACAAAAAATGAACTTTTAGAACTTGCAAATGTTTTAAAAAAATATCCACACGTGAACATAATGACAGACGACTTATATGAACATCTTATATACGATGATAATGAATTTCATACTTTTGCAAGCATTGCTCCAGAACTTAAAGAGAGAATATTAACATTGAATGGAGTTAGTAAGGCATATGCTATGACAGGCTGGAGAATCGGTTATGCGGGAGGAAATGCCAGTTTGATTAAAGCCATGGGCAAGCTTCAGTCTCAATCAACAAGTAATCCAACATCTATCAGTCAAGCAGCGGCAGTTGAAGCCTTAAATGGAGATGATTCATTCATTGCTGAAAGAGCTAAAGTATTTAAAGGTAGACGTGATTTTCTAATCAATGAACTTACTAGTATGAATGGAATTACTTGTAGAGTACCTGAAGGTGCATTTTATGTTTTTCCATCATGTAAAGGAGTAATTGGTAAAATTGATGAGTCGAATAACAAAATTACAAATGATGAAGAATTTACGACATCATTATTAGAGCATGCAGGAGTCGCTGTTGTTCAAGGTTCAGCTTTTGGTTTGGAGGGCTATTTTAGAATTTCTTATGCAACTTCAGACGAAAACTTAAAAAATGCATGCGTTCGAATGAGAGATTTTCTTAATAAATTAAGATAATTCAGCTAGGTATTTTTCTGCCTCAAGCGCTGCCATACAACCCATACCAGCTGCAGTAACTGCCTGACGATAGATTTTATCCTTTACATCTCCTGCTGCATATACACCTTCAACATTTGTAAGTGTTGAGTCAGGTTTTGTAATTATATATCCATCTTCATCCATTTCGACTTGGTCCTTAAAAATTTGAGTAGCTGGATCATGCCCTATAGCAACAAAGACACCATCTAGTTCGATGCTGCTAGTTTCATTAGTTTTTGTATTTTTAATGTTTATACTTTTTACATTTAGAGGATCTTCATCGCCAACTATTTCTTTTAGTTCGCTATCCCACACACATTCAACTTTTTCATTTTTAAACAACCTTTCTTGAAGAATTTTTTCTGCTCGAAGTTCATCACGCCTATGAATAAGGTACACTTTAGATGCAAAGTTTGTTAGATATAAAGCTTCCTCAACAGCTGAATTACCACCACCGATTACTGCAACTTTCTTTTCCTTAAAAAAGAAGCCATCACAAGTGGCGCAGGCTGAAACACCGTAACCTTGAAACTTTTTCTCAGAATCTAACCCAAGCCATCTTGCTTGAGCTCCTGTTGAGATAATCACTGAGTCGGCAGTATATTCAGTTCCCGACTCGCTAATAGCTTTAAATGGCTTACATTTGAAGTCTACACTTTTTATAATGTCATTTATAATATTTGTACCAACATTTTTTGCTTGTTCTTGCATTTGTTCCATTAACCATGGACCTTGTATTACATCCCCGTATCCAGGATAATTTTCAACATCAGTTGTTATAGTAAGTTGCCCACCTGGCTGTAAACCTTGAACTAAAGTCGGCTCGAGCATTGCCCTTGCCGCATATATTGCAGCAGTATATCCTGCGGGACCTGAACCTATTATTAGAACTTTTGAATGCATTTAATTTTTATAATCTATATATTATCTTCTAGTAATTAAAGAACTTTTGTATTCAACATAGATAGTTATTAAATGACCAATTTCAAGAATTTGAGAGCGTGGTGCCTAACTGATGGATCAGCAGGAATGATCAGTCAGGTCAAAGGCCTTGCAGATGCTCTTAATTTAAATTTTGAGCAAAAGACAATAGATTTAAAATTTCCTTGGAATAAGCTTCCAGTGGGAATATTGCCACCATCTAAAATTATATTTAATAATTACAGACAAATAAGCTTAGAAAATAATATTCCTCCAGATATTATTATATCATGCGGCAAGAGGTCTATTTATGCATCTTTACATCTCAAAAAATCATTAAAAAATAAAGTCTTTTCAATTCATATACAAAATCCAAAAATCAACCCAGCTCATTTTGATTTGGTTGTCGCTCCAGCGCATGATGATTTAAAAGGTAAAAACGTGCTTAAAACTGATTTGGCACTTAATCATATAAACAAAAGTCTACTGAGCAAAGAGGCTGAGCTTTACGCGGCTCAATTCTCAAAAATAGAAAAACCTATTTGTGCAATTTTCTTAGGTGGTCAAAACCGAAACTATCGCTTTGATATATCTGTTGTCAAGGTATTAGCCGATCAAGTTGATAAAATTATTAAAAATAATGACATTCAGTTATACATTTTATTTTCAAGAAGAACTGATCAATTTATTATTGAATACCTGAAAGAACGCTTTTTGGATCAGAATATTATTTGGAACGGCGAAGGTAATCCTTATTTAGCCTTAATGAAGTTTTCTAAATATCTTATTTGTACAGCTGACTCTGTTTCAATAATTTCAGAGTCTATATCTTCAACAAAACCAGTATATATTTTTAGACTTCCAAGCTTAAAAAAAAATAACAGAATAGAAAAATTTATTACGATGCTGTTGCAAAAAAATTATGCAAGGCTTTTAGGAGAAAAACTCGAAGACTTTACAAATTCATATGAAAATGAGACCTTCCAAGTAGCCAGAATGATTGAAGAAAGGTATAATAAAAAAGCATGACATTAATCAATGCTTTGAAAAATAATTTATCACATTCCAATGTACCTTTTAATCATTGGATAATTAATAATCCTCTTTCAGAAAAAGCAATAGATGAAATTTATTCTATTAATTTTCCTGAAGGTAAAGTTATTTTCGATGGTACAAGAGCAGGAGATAAAACAGGGGATAACTTACTTAGTAAGTTAAGAGTATTTATCAATAAAGATAATGCTGAGGAATATTCTGAATTATCTGGGCTAGTAAAAGAAATGCAATCAAAAGAATGTACTGACTTCATTTCTAATCTAATCAATAGAGATCTAAAAAATTCTTATGTTAGATTAGAAGTCATTGCCGATCGAGATGGATTTTGGCTTGAACCTCATTGTGACATCAAGGAAAAATTGATGTCATCAATTCTGTTTGTAAATAGATACGGAGAAAATGAAAATTTGGGAACGGATTTTTATACTCCGGACTTAAAAGTCGCTAAAACTCTACCTTATAAAAATAATACAGGGTATATTTTTACTTCTGAAGAAAACTCTTGGCACGGACTTGAAAAGAAAAAAATTAAAAAAGAAAGACGCTGCTTGCAATTAAATTATGTTACTTTTGAAACAGAGTGGCCAGTAGACTGATGGTAAAAAAAGAAATAGACAGTGTTGATCTAAAAATACTTCGAATACTTCAAGATGAAGGAAGAATTTCAAATCTAGATTTGTCTAAGAAAATTGAAATGTCTCCACCGCCCACACTTAGAAGAGTAAGAGACTTAGAAGATAATGGTTATATTGATGGTTTTCGTGCAAATCTAGATCCATCAAAGCTTGGCTATGACTTAGTAGCATGGATATTTGTGAGTTTAAAAAATCAAAATGAAGAAAGCCTGGGGTCTTTTGAAAAGCTGGTCTGGGGTTGGGAGCCTATTAGAGAATGTTTTATGCTAAACGGTGAAATAGATTTTATTCTTAAATGTGTGGTGAAAAATATGAATGAATTTAATAATTTTTTAACAACACATGTGACTTCAAATGAAAATATTTTGAGTGTCAAAACAGCTTTTGTCATAAAAAATACAAAGAAACTAGGCACTGTTCCTCTAGATTAGTGAAATTTAGTTATAGGGTTAACTTCTAATTCATTATTTCTTAATTCTTTAATTGAATTAATAGCAGCCCTTGCACCAGATACTGTGAGAAAGTATGGTAAACTTTTCATGAGAGCAGTTCTTCTTATGCCAAAGGAATCGTTAATTGATTTTCTTCCTTCAGTTGTATTAATTATTATATCAACTTTGTTATCAATTAACTCTTCAACAATATGAGGTGATCCTTGAGAAACCTTGTTAATTTTCTTAACCTTAACACCACCCTCAATCAAATAATCAGCTGTTCCTGCAGTCGCATTCACTTGAAATCCTAATTTCTGAAAGGATCTTATAATCGGAAGTATTTTTGGCTTGTCAGAGTCTTTTACAGATACGAATAAAGAACCTTTCCTAGGAAGAGGGTTTGAGGAAGCTAACTGACATTTGATAAAAGCTGACTCAAATGACTTATCGATGGCCATTACCTCCCCAGTGGATTTCATTTCAGGGCCTAAGATGGTATCAACATTAGGAAAGCGTTTAAAAGGAAATACAGGTTCTTTAATTGAGATACAATTAGTTTTACCAATTTTAAATTTATCTTTATTCAACGGATTTCCCATTGCTGCACTGAGTGCTATTTTTACAATTGGATTACCTGTGGCTTTAGCTACAAATGGCACAGTTCGACTACTTCTGGGATTAACCTCAAGTAAAAATATATTATTATTTTGAATTGCAAATTGTATATTTAGCAAGCCCTTCACATTCAGTGCAATAGCTAATTTTTTTGTTTGCTTTTCTATATCTTTAATGATTTTTTCTGACAATGAGTAAGGAGGCAACGTGCATGTCGAGTCACCAGAATGGATTCCTGCTTCCTCAATATGTTCCATAATACCCGCAATAAGGACTTTTTTTCCATCAGACACAGCATCGACATCTACTTCAATAGAGTCTTTCAAATAGTGATCAATTAGAACAGGGCTTTTACCACTAACTACTACAGCTTCTTTGAAGTATTTTTTTAATTCATCTTCATTGTGAACAATTTCCATAGCTCTTCCGCCTAATACATATGATGGCCTTATCACTGCAGGAAAACCTATTTTCTTAATTACTGAGTTAGCTTCTTTTTCAGAATATGCTATACCATTTGCCGGTTGTAATAGATTTAAGTTTTCAGAAATCTTTTTAAATTTTTCTCTGTCTTCAGCAGTATCAATCGACTTAGTTGAAGTACCCAAAATTGGTATATTCATTTTATTTAAATAGTCAGACAACTTAAGAGGTGTCTGGCCACCGAATTGAACAATAACCCCTAAAAGATTTCCTTTGCTTTTTTCCTTTCTAATAATTTCATATACATCTTCATTTGTAAGGGGTTCAAAATAAAGTCTGTCACTGGTATCTGGGTCGGTTGAGACTGTCTCTGGATTACAGTTGATCATGATTGTTTCATATTTTAATTCTTTTAGGGCAAATGAAGCATGACAGCAGCAATAATCAAATTCAACACCTTGTCCAATTCGATTTGGACCACTTCCAAGAATAATTACCTTTTTTTTACTTGTTGGATTAGATTCGCATGCGTCACTACTTAGAGAATTTTTAGCGTAAGTTGAGTACATGTATGGGGTTTTAGCTTCAAACTCAGCAGCACAGGTATCTATTCTTTTAAAGTCAGGAAAAATTTTGTTTTTGACACGCATATTAAAAATTTTCTCTTCCTTAATATTACAGAGCTGTGAAATTTTTTTGTCTGAAAATCCCAAAGATTTTATTCTAAGCAATTCTTTAGCGTTTCTTGGCAATCCTTTTTTTAGGGTTTTTTCCGTATCAACTATCCTTTTTATTTGACCAATAAACCAAGGATCAACTTTTGAGGACTTATGAATTTGAACTATATCTAATCCAAAACGTAGTGCCTGAGCCACTAATAATAGTTTATCTGCAAGAGGTTTCTTAAGTTCAGATAAAATATTTTTCTTTGTGAGCTTTTTTTTATTCATACTTACAGTTACTTCGTCTAAGCCGTCTAAACCAGTTTCAAGTGATCTCATTGCTTTTTGCAATGACTCTGGAAATGACCTTCCAATAGCCATGACTTCACCAACAGATTTCATTGAACTTGATAGTAAAGGTTGCGTTAATTGAAATTTTTCAAAGGTAAATCTTGGAATTTTAGTAACCACATAGTCAATTGTTGGCTCAAACGATGCAGGTGTAACTTTCGTAATTTCGTTAGTAAGTTCATCTAATGTGTACCCAACTGCTAATTTAGCAGCAACTTTGGCAATTGGAAAACCTGTCGCCTTAGAAGCTAAAGCAGAAGATCTGGAAACTCTTGGGTTCATTTCAATGATTACAAGCCTTCCATTTTTTGGATTAACAGCAAATTGAACATTAGAGCCTCCAGTTTCAACACCAATTTCTCTGAGACATGCAATGGATGCGTTTCTCATAATTTGATATTCTTTATCAGTTAAAGTAAGTGCAGGCGCTATTGTTATAGAGTCACCTGTATGAACTCCCATGGGGTCTACATTTTCAATTGAGCATATGATTATACAATTATCGTTTTTATCTCTCACAACTTCCATTTCAAATTCTTTCCATCCAGCTACAGACTCTTCAATTAAAATTTCATTTATCGGTGAGTTATAAAGTCCAGAATTCGCTATTTCCTCGAATTGTTTTTCGGTAGTTGCGATTCCTCCACCTGTGCCTCCAAGTGTGAACGATGGTCTTATGATGACAGGCAATCCAATTTTCTTTAGAGCCTTTTTTGCGTCTTTGAAATTTCTAGCAATCTCTGCTCTTGGGCATTCTAAGCCGATCTTAGTCATGGCTTTATAAAAACTTTCTCTTTCTTCAGCCTTTTTGATTGCTTTAAGATTTGCACCAATTAGTTCGACTTTATACTTATTTAAAGTTCCATCTTTCGAAAGTTCAATTGCTATATTTAGCGCTGTCTGACCACCCATTGTAGGTAGAAGTACATCTGGTTTTTCTTTCTTAATAATTTTTGCAACAATTTCAGGTGTGATTGGTTCGATGTATACTACATCAGCAGTATCAGGATCAGTCATTATAGTTGCAGGATTAGAATTAATTAGAATTACTCTATATCCCTCTTCTCGTAATGCCTTACAAGCCTGTGTTCCTGAATAATCGAACTCGCATGCTTGACCGATTATTATTGGACCAGCTCCTACAATTAAAATAGATTTTATGTCCTTTCTCTTAGGCATTTTGATTAACCATTTTTTTAAATTCTTGAAAAAGATAACGACTATCGTGCGGTCCTGGGCTTGCTTCTGGGTGATATTGAACTGCAAATATATTTTTTCCTTTTCTAATACCTTCAATGCTTCCATCGAATAACGATTTATGAGTTATTTTTACATCTTTTGGAATAGATTTTTCAGTCACTTCAAAACCATGGTTTTGTGATGTGATCTCTACTTTT
The DNA here is from genome assembly GCA_902565955.1 of uncultured Pelagibacteraceae bacterium. GTDB lineage: Bacteria > Pseudomonadota > Alphaproteobacteria > Pelagibacterales > AG-422-B15 > CACNXQ01. The sequence goes on from CACFGR010000022.1 coordinate 9,127, forward strand.
TCCGTTTCAAGATTTTTAACTGGATGATTAGCTCCTCTGTGACCTTGAAACATTTTTTTTGTCTTTGCTCCTAATGCTAAAGAAATAAGTTGATGGCCAAGACATATTCCAAATAACGGGATCCTTGATTCGATAAGTTTTTTTATAATTGGAATCGCGTATTTTCCTGTTGCTTTCGGATCACCTGGACCGTTTGAGAGAAAAATACCATTAGGACTATAAGATAGTATTTTTTTTACAGAGGTTTTAGCTGGAACTAAAATAACTTCTAAATTTAAATCTAATAAGCAGTTTAATATATTTTTCTTAATTCCATAATCTATTGCTACAACTTTAAGTTTTGAATTTTTTTTAGATTTATAAATTTTTATATCCTTGCGCGACACATCGATAGCTAGATCTAGTCCATTAAGTCCCTTCCATTTTTTTATTTTCTTTAAACAGGATGCGGTCTTTTTTTTGTTTATTGGACCTTCGATAATGCCACCTTTCGGCGCACCTTTAGAACGGATTCTATTTGTAATTAGTCTGGTATCAATATTACAAATACCTGGTACGTTGTTTTTTTTAAGCCACGCATCAAGATGAAGAATAGATCTATAGTTTGATGGATCAGAAATATCACAGTTAATTATGATTCCTTTCGCATACGGTTTGCTAGATTCGTTATCATCAAAATTTGTACCTACATTACCAATGTGAGGAAAAGTAAAATTGATTATTTGTCCTGCATAAGAAGGGTCAGTTATTATTTCTTGATAGCCCGTCATTGACGTATTAAAGCAAACTTCTCCTATTTCCATATTAGGAGAGCCAATTTTTAGTCCATTAAATCGGGAACCATCTTCTAGAATAAGTTGACCTTCAATAGGTTTAGGTCGAGCTGTTGAGAGATCTTTTTTCAACCTATTCGCATTAGCCATATGTAGTGATTCTAGATTTATAGAAATTTAGTGCAAATGGGGAATTCATGCAATAGTTAGATAAGATAATAAATATTAGATCTATTATTGCCACAATATATCTGATGATGTAGGTTTTATGTTTATTTCAAATGAAAGAAAACATCACAACTGAATTATCTAATGCTCTCAAAAATGGGGATAAAGAGAGAATCCATACATTAAGACTGGTACTAGCTGCTATTAAAGATAAAGAAATTGCTAGTCGCTCCTCAGGAGAAGATTCTACTATTTCAGATGACACAATTATTAGTCTTCTTAAAAAAATGGTGAAACAAAGAAATGATTCGATTGATATGTTTAAAAGAGCTGGACGTGATGAACTTGTCAGAAAGGAGAATAGTGAAATTGAAATAATTAGCGAGTTTCTTCCAAAGCAACTTGGAGAAGAAGAGACCATTACTGCTTGTGAAGAAGCAATTAACGCAACTGAAGCTAAATCACTCAAGGAAATAGGTAAAGTAATTAAATATTTGAAGGAAAATAACTCCCCAGCTCTTGATATTTCTTTAGCTAGCAAACTTATAAAGGAAAAACTTCAAAATTTATAAATATTTGATAGCTATTCTTATCTGTACTCTCATAATATAATTAAATAATGCCTAGATATACCAAAGAGTTTATTGGAGAAATCAAATCTAAATTACTTGTTTCAGAAGTTGTAGGAAAGTTTGTAAAACTTTCGCAAAGAGGAAATGAGTTTGTAGGATTAAGCCCATTTAAAAATGAAAAAACTCCCTCATTTACCGTTAATGATGAAAAAGAATTCTATCATTGTTTCAGCAGCGCTGAACACGGAGACATATTTTCTTTTTTAATGAAACATAAAAATATGTCCTATCCAGAGTCTATTGAATACTTAGCTAAACAAGCGGGAATGGATCCTGAAAAAGGTATTATTAGAGACCCTAATTATGTGGAGAAAGATTTGAAGGGTATAAAAAAAATTCTTATTGAGGCAAGTAATTATTATAGATCAATGATACATAATAATTCATCACTTAAAAAATATCTTGAAAAGAGAAATTTAAGTGATGACATAATAAATAAATTTGAACTTGGTTATTCTGGAAGCCGAAATAATCAATTATATACTCATCTTAATAGTAAAGGTTTGAATATTGATGATGCTATAACTGCAGGTTTGATAAAAAAATCTAATCATCAAAGTTCTGAATATTATGATTTTTTTAGAAATAGATTAATTTTTCCTATTAAAGATCATAAATCAGATATAATTGCATTTGGCGGTAGAGCTCTAGATAATTCAAATATCAAATATATAAATTCTGCTGATAGTCCATTATTTAAAAAAAGTTTTCAACTTTACAATATCAATTTAGCAATTGAGGAAAATAGAAAGATCAAAGATTTGATAATTGTAGAAGGATATATGGATGTAATTACATTGTATCAAAATAACTTTAAGACAACTGTTGCACCGTTAGGAACTGCACTCACAATTTATCAATTAGAACGTGCTTGGAAATTATGTGAAAATCCAATTATAATGTTTGATGGTGATGAAGCAGGACAGAAAGCTTCACAAAGGGTATCTATGCTTGCTATAAATCACTTAAAGCCAGATTTATCACTTAGATTTTGTATATTGCCAAAAAATTATGATCCTGATGACTTTATGTTAAAAAATAGCCCCAAAGAATTAAATAGCTTAATTGATAATTCTTTATCATTATCTGAATTTATTTGGAAAAATGAACTAGAAAAAGAAGATACATCTACACCCGAAAAAAAAGCTGGATTTGAATATAGAATTAAACAAATTGTAAGTAGAATAGGCAATAAGACTGTAAAGGAATATTATAATAAGTTATTTAAAGATAAACTCTTTCAATTTAAGAACCCAAATAATGCACTTGGATTTGATTATGGTAAAAATGTATTCAGCAAGGTATCAAAAGAAATTTCATCAGGCGAACGGCTAGACAGTAGCAAACATGACTCAGTAATTAGAGAAAAAATAATTATTCTAACATTAATAAAAAATCCTTTTCTGGCAGTAATCTATGCCGAAGATCTAGGAAAAATGAGGTTTAATGACCTGCTAATTTCTAACTTATTATCAAATATTCTTGAGTTTACTTCATCAAATAGTGATAAAAATCTTGAAAATTTTGACTTAAAGTCATATTTACTTGCTAGGGGATTGAGTCAGGAGATTAATTACATATTTCAATCTAGCCTCTTAAATACTTATAGCTCAATGATAAATAATGACAAAAGTTCTGTTGAGAAAGGTTTTGAAGGGCTTTTAGAGCTACAGAGAATGTTTTCAAATGAAGGTGACTTATTAGAGGCTTACAGTAGTTTTGAGGAAAATATGGATGAAGAAAGTTTTGAGAATTTTTTAAAGATAAAAAGAGAAAGTCTTAATAAAAAATAAAATGAAAAAAAGAGGCAGAAAAAAGAAACAGGTTAAAACCGAAACTGAAATAAATAGTATTCAACATAGTGAACAAGATGGCCCAGTTCTAGATCTTGAAAAATCAATAATAAAAAAACTTATTAAGCTTGGAAAAAAAGATGGTTATTTGACACATGAGTTAATAAAAAAATCATTCCCAGAAAATAAATTTAGTTCCGAACAGATTGAACAATATACAACTAAACTATCTCAGGCAGGTTTCGATATTATTGACTCAGATGATTCTGATAATGAAGAAGACGATAAAGACGATGAAACTACAAATTCAAAAACTGGCAATGAAAAGACTGACGACCCAGTAAAATTGTATTTAAGAGAAATGGGTACTGTCGACTTATTATCTCGTGAGGGTGAGATTGCTATAGCAAAAAGAATTGAAGCTGGGCAAGAAGCTATGATCTCAGGATTATGTGAAAGCCCTTTAACGCTTCAAGCAATTTTGGATTGGAAAGATGACATTGTAGCTGAAAAAATCACATTAAGAGAAGTTATTGATTTAGAGTCTTTATTTGAAGAGTCGCCAAATAAAAAAGAACTTAGTAAAAAAATTAAAGAAGCTAAGAAAAGAAAAGAGCAGGAAGAGAAAGAAGAAATTAGAAAAAGAAAAGAAGCTGAAAAAAAATCTTCTACTTATGGAGATGATACTGAGCCAATGATCGAGACGACTAATGATGATGCTATTGAAGAATACGAAGACAGTGATGATGAACTTAATGTATCAATTGCAATAATGGAAGACGAATTAAAACCACAAATTCTGGAGATATTTAAAAAATTAAATAAGAGTTTTAAAAAGTTACAAAAACTTCAAAAAGATAAAATTGCATATCAGGAGAAGGGAAAAGAGTTTCCAGCAAGATCAGAAAAAAATTATCAAACATCTAAAGGAGCAGTGGTTGAACTTATAAAAGGGCTACAAATAAATACTAACAAAATTGAAGAACTAATAAATAAGTTATATGTAATAAATAAACAAATAGTAACCCTTGAAGGAAAACTCCTTAGGCTTGCATTACAATATAAAATTTCGAGAGATGAATTTT
>CACFGR010000023.1 GCA_902565955.1 uncultured Pelagibacteraceae bacterium
TTTCTGCTGATTTTCTTTTTAGTTGATTTTTTCTTTTTTTTAGGATTCTTAGTACTATTTATTTTTGTTGTTTCACTTTTTTTTGAAGATTTCATCTCTGTAATTTCTAAATCTAAATTTCCAAACATTTCATCTTTAAAAAATTTTATATTTACTCTCAAGAGATCTTGGATGTTTAAAATTTCTGTTTGATAATTCTTTGAAATTAGTTTTTCCATATAAGGACTAACTTTTACTGAAATATTCTTATATTTCTTTAAATTAATAGCTTCTTTTATTTTGTAAATTAGCCTCAACGCAAATGAATCATCACTTAGTTCAGTTTTCCATTGAATAAAGCTTTGTCTTAATCTTTGACGAGACATCTCAAGTAATCCAAACTGACTAATTCGTGAGATTTGTGTTCGGGCCCTGTCTTTTTTTGCTAATTCCTTCATTTTTCTCTCTACCTGTCTATTATTTCTCATCTCATACATATCGATAAAATCGATAACAATTAGTCCTGATAAATCCCTTATCTTTATTTGTTTTGCAATCTCTTCTGCGGCCTCAAGATTTGTTTTAAGTGCCGTTCTCTCAATGTTACGCTCCTTGGTAGCACCACCAGAATTTACATCAATAGCAACTAAGGCTTCAGTAGGATTGATAACAAGATAACCTCCTGATTTAAGTTTAACTTCTGGCTCAAACATTTTTATAATTTCTTTTTCAATATTATATTTTGAGAAAAGTGGTTCTTTACTTTTATATTGCTTTACAAATTTTGAGCATGAAGGCAATACTTGAGACATATATTTTTTTGTTTCTCTATAAGAATCTTTACCTTCAACAAGAATTTCATTAATTTCTTTTGTATAAACGTCTCGAACTACCCTTCTTATCAAATTCCCCTCTTCATGAATTAGTGCTGGCGCAATTGCTTTTTTTGTTTCACTTACAATCTGTGACCACAATTTATTCAAAGTTGTATAATCTCTTTTAATTTCATTTTTTGTTTTATTTAACCCAGCAGTTCTAACAATTAAGCCCATTTCATTTGGCACATTTAAATCATCAATGATTTTTTTTAGCTTATTTCTGTCATCAGAAATTGATATTTTTCTAGATATCCCTTTAGTTTTAGTTGAATTGGGCATCAGGACTGAGTATTTACCTGCTAATGAAATGTAAGAAGTAAGAGCTGCGCCTTTATTTCCACGTTCTTCTTTTACTATTTGTACAAGTATTAACTGCCCAGTTTTTATTACCTCTTGTATTTTGTAAGACCTATAAAGTTTTCTTTTTAATCTTGATTTCTTTTTATTATTTTCACTCTGATTTGCGGCTATAATTGCCTTATCATCATTTTTTTCATTTTCATTAATAAGACTAGTATCATCCGAATCTTTTTCTTCTAGATTTTCGTTTTCTTCAGACTCAGTTTTATGATGATTTTCTTCAAATGCAGCTTCTGCTGCAATAAGGGCTTCTCTATCTGCGACAGGAATTTGGAAGTAATTTGGATGAATTTCACCAAAAGCTAAAAAACCATTTTTTTCAGAGCCAATATCAACAAATGCAGCTTGCAAGGAAGCTTCAATTCGAGATACTTTTCCGAGATAAATGTTTCCTTTTAGGTTTTTCTTAAGTGATGACTCAAACTCAAAATCTTCAAGTCCGTTATCTGACAATAATGCGAATTGCGTTTGACTCTCTCTAGAGCCATCAATAAGTATTTTATGTGACATTTGTAAAAACCTTTCAAAGATGTGGCAAACTTGTTAAGCCAAAAATATGTAATTTTTATATTGTTTATTTTGTTCATAATTGTGAATAGTGTAAGTATATGATTGTATTGATATATTTATCCTAAACAAAAATCAATAAAATATTTTAACTTAATTATCATAATAAAATTATAGTGTTTTGGTCTAATGATAGCCACAATCAAAAAATAATGTTCATCATATGAATGCAAGTCTTTATATCAGTTTAATAAAATATACAATTTCAGTTACTGTCATATCCGTCATCTTAACAGCAAGTGTAATCCTCTATTTTTTTCTACAATTGCCAGATGATTCCAGTCTCAAAAATTATAAGCCAAATGTTATGACAAGAATTCACACTTCTAATGGCGATCTTGTTAAAGAATTCGCGAGAGAATATAGAATTTTTATTCCAGTTAACGATATTCCAAGCAAAATTAAATTTGCATTTCTTTCTTCAGAAGATAAAAATTTTTATTCACACAGAGGTGTTGATTTACTTGGAATTCTTCGTGCAGTTATAAAAAATTCTATGAATATTTTTACAAACAAAAGACCGGAAGGGGCATCAACAATCACTCAACAGGTAGCAAAGAATTTTCTTTTATCAGATGAGCTAAGTATCTCAAGAAAAATTAAAGAAGGTCTGCTGGCACTCAAAATAGAAAGAACATTATCAAAAGACAGAATCTTGGAACTTTATTTAAACCAAATTTATTTAGGGGCGGGCACATATGGAATTGCAGCAGCTTCAAATAGATATTTTAAAAAATCATTAAATGATCTTGCAACAGATGAGATTGCGTTTCTTGCTGCCCTGCCTAAGGCACCAAGCAGATATAATCCAAACAAAAATTATAAACTTGCTTTAGAAAGACGAAATTGGGTTTTAGATAGGATGTATGCAAATGGCTATATCGATAATAATGAACGTGACAAACATAAAAAAATACCAATAAAAACACAATTAAGTAAACCAGCAATTAAATTTTCGTCTGATTATTATCTTGAAGAAATAAGAAAGGAAATAATATCACTCTTTGGTGAAGATCAGCTTTATAATGGCGGATTATCAGTTAGGACATCTCTCAATACGGAAACTCAAATTATAGCAGACAATGCCTTGAAATTAGGTTTACTAGAATATGATAAACGGCATGGATATAGAGGACCAGTAGGTAATAACAAGAGTAAAGAATGGTATTTAAATTATATAAACAAAAAACAACCATACAATTTTTATCTTGCTAAAGTAGTTAGTTTTGACAATTTAACTCGTCACGCTGAGCTTGAGATTATTATAGATCGTGAATTACAATCAGGAATGCTTAGTAATTATAAATGGGCAAGAAAAAGTATTCAAGGTGGTTATCTTGGCCCTAAAATTAAATATCCTGAAGAAATACTTAAACTTGATGATATCATTTTCGTTTCTAAAGAATCAAATAAATTATTTAATCTTCAACAAATACCAAAAATTAATGGTGGGATTGTTGTGATGGACCCTTACACTGGAAGAGTTTTTGCTTTATCAGGAGGCTTTGATTTCAAACAAAGTAATTTTAACCGTGTAAACCAAGCATATAGACAACCTGGGTCTTCATTTAAACCTTTTGTATACATGTCAGCGTTGGAGAATGGTCTGCAACCAAATAGTTTGATCCTTGATGCTCCCTTTGTAGTTGATCAAGGATCTTCATTAGGAAAGTGGAAACCTGAAAATTATGGAAAAAAATTCTATGGCCCATCAACTCTAAGGACAGGCGTCGAAAACTCAAGAAACCTTATGACTATTAGAATTGCACAGTATTTAGGCATGGAAAAAATTACTGAGGTTGCTCAAAGAACTGGTATTATGAATGACATGCCGCCCGTACTTTCAATGGCGCTTGGTGCGGGGGAAACAACTTTAATTAAGCTTACTTCTGCATATGCTTCTTTTGTCAATGGAGGACATAAAATCGAACCAAGCCTGATTGATAGGGTTCAAGACAGAAGGGGAAATAATATTTATTTAGAAAGTTTTTCAACATGCAAAAATTGCAGCGATCCATATATTCAGGAAAAACCTATGCCAATCTTAATTGATAACTCTACCAAGATTTTTGACGAAGCAAAATCTTATCAGATGGTTTCAATACTAAAAGGCGCTGTTGATAGAGGTACTGCAAAAAGGACAAAAATTAATGGTATTGAGATTGCTGGTAAAACTGGAACTACAAATAATAATACTGATGCATGGTTTATAGGTTTTACATCTGACTTAATTGTTGGAGTCTATGCTGGCTTTGACAATCCAGCTTCTCTTGGAAAAAGAGAAACAGGCTCATCTGTAGCGGTTCCAATATTCAAGAAATTTATCACTAAATACTATGAAGATAAGCCAATACTACCTTTTACAATTCCAAACGGAATAGAATTAATTAGAGTTGACCATGAAACTGGTAAAATTATTAAAAGTGGCAATAAATCGGAAACCATCTATGAAGCTTTTACAAAAAGTGATAATCTAGCTTATGGAAATGAAACCTTGGTTGGATCGAGGGGCTTTGAAATAATACAAATAGAAGAAACATATAATGAAGAGTTTGTAATATATTAGTTGTATGGACAATGATTTTAGCAATTTAGTTGCTATCGCAAATAAAAAACTCAATTTTGTACGGAGTCATCTTTGACTCAAATGCTTTAAAAGCTCAATTATCTAATCTTAAAATTCAAAGTGAAAAAAAAGATTTTTGGTCGAACAATGATAAAGCGAAAAAGGTCATGGTCGAAATAAGTGAACTTGAGCAAAAAATAAATTTAATTTCAGAGTATGAAACAAAGATTAATGAAGTTAATGAATATTTTAAACTTGCGAATGAAGAAAATGACCAAATAACGATAAATGATTGTCATGATACTTTAAATGAACTAATAAAAGATCTAGAAAAATACGAGTTTCATTTGCAATTTAACGGTGAAACTGATTCAAATAGTTGTTACGTAGAAATTCATGCTGGCGCTGGAGGTACAGAGAGTCAGGACTGGGCCCAAATGCTTCAAAGGATGTATATGCGCTGGTCTGAAAGAAAGAAATTTAAATTTAAAATAATCTATGAGTCATATGGTGAAGAAGCAGGTATCAAGTCATGTACTGCTTTGGTAGAAGGAAAATATGCATTTGGATATTTAAAAAGAGAGTCTGGGATACATAGATTAGTAAGAATTTCACCATTTGACTCTAACTCTCGAAGACATACAAGTTTTTCTTCAGTTTGGATTTCACCTCTAATTGATGAATCTATTGAGATTAACCTTCAAGATAAAGATATTAGAATAGACACATTTAGAGCTTCAGGGGCTGGTGGACAGCATGTTAACACAACTGATAGTGCGATTAGAATTACGCATTTGACCTCAGGTATTGTTGTTCAATGTCAAAATGAGAGATCACAGCATAAAAACAAAGCCACAGCATTTAATCTCCTAAAGTCAAAGTTATATGAGTTGGAAATGCAGAAAATAGAAACTGAAAAACGAGCGACGGAAGACCAAAAATCAGAAATTGGATGGGGAAATCAGATAAGATCATACGTTTTACACCCCTACAGAATGGTAAAGGACCTTCGTAGCAATTATGAGGATAGTGATCCTGATGCAGTATTGGATGGCAAAATTGACAACTTAATTTTTTCAAATATTAAATAAATAATGAATAAAAATATAAAGATATTCTTATATTTTACATCTTATTCTTTTGTGTTTGCTTTTTTATTATTATCAATTGTAATTATAAAATCTTCACTGGGTGGCATAAATATCAATTACTTTAAAAAACCTATATCAGAGGTCATTAAATCTAACTACCAGTTAGACTTCAATTTAGAAGGTCTTGTATTAGAAAGATCAAATGAAAGAGGTTTTTATATAGTCATTAAAAATCTTGAAGCCTATGGGTCTAATAAAACTTTAATTGAGTCTCAATTGATGATTTATGATTTTAATTTAATTAATTTGATAACACTTACATTTGATCGAAATAATAAAATATCAGCTAAAAGTTTGGAAATATCAAATTCACAATTTCGTATGAAAATCATAGATTTAGAAACTAGCATTAATGACAATGATCAAATAATTGGCCAAATAAATAAAGTTAGTCTGGATAATAATCTCTATAGTCTAAATATTGAGCTTCATGATAGTAGTTTCAAGATTAACACAAATTCTGTTAATGAGATTATTGAATCAGATATTAGCTTAGCATCTACTTTATCATTAAATGGTGAGAGCTTTGAGACAAATTTTAAATATGCTCATAAGGAAAAAAAATTAAATATTTTAAAATTTAATGGAGATAATTTTTATATAGAAGACAAAAGCCATATAGTATTTGATACTAAATATAAAAGTGTTGATACCAAACTTCACATTAATGCAAAAAAAAATCCATTAATAAATATATTAAAATTGTCTCCAAATAATCAAATATACTCATTCATAAATAGTTTTAAAGGATGGCAAGCCATTTCTCTAAAAACAAGTTTTGATTATAATTCTTTAAATTTATTTTCTAATATTATTGAAAATTTACACGTTAAGATTGCTGGTATTTATGAATTAAATTCTTTGCTTCCAAATAATCAATTTTATGAAAATTTTGGAAATTTGAGTAATTATGAAATCGAATTTTACAATGAAAAAAGTAAATATGTGATCAATATAAATTATATCAAAAATGATTTAATAAAACTCAACAAGGGCAGTTTTGTAAAGTTAGACCATAAACTCAATGACGCAAACTTAAATTTGGTAACCTCCATTGAAAAGAGCGCAGCAATTAATTACTTGAGATCAACTATTTTATCAAGAGAAACAAAAACTGACCGAGTAATTAATTTTCTAGAAAAAAACTTAAATGAAAATAATGACATAATTTTAAATTTTAATATAAATCCTTCCTCAAGTAAAATAACCGACTCAATTACAAATTTATACGTCATTGCTTACGGCAAGCTTAATACAGATTTTACTTTTGATGAAAATGAAAATCCTAATTTTATTTTAGGCCCAATTCAATATTATATTGAACTAGAGAATTTAGAAACTGATGCGCCCACAATAAAAGGTTTAATTGATTTATCTAAGACAAATGCTTTTATAAGACAGATTAATTTACAAAAGGATAATAAAACAAGTCTTAAGATAGAATTTGAAGGGGAGTCAAATATATTAAATGACAGCTTAATCATATTTGATTCCCTGGATAGTGAAATTGATTTTGATGGTAAAATAAAAATCACGAAGACTAATCACATATTTTTGGAAAATCTATTTATTAATAATAACTCAAATGTAAAACTCAATGTGTCTGGCGATTTATCAGAAAGGATTTTAAATCTAAAAATTACTGGTGATATCATTGACCTTTCTGCAAATAAGGTCGAAACAAAGAAAAAGATGAGAAATTATTATTTGAAGAGAGAAAATTACACAATTAACACTAAAGAAGTAATATTTGCTGGATCTGTAAAAGTAAATGATTTTAAAGCAGACATTGATAAACGAGGCTCAAATTTATCGGTAAATAGTCATGCGAGATTCAATAGTCATAATTTAATTTATTCGAGAGAAAAAAGTGATAATCTTGACATAAACATTATCAACTCTACTGATATTACTCAGTTCCTAAGCAATGATCACCCTGCAAAAAAACTATTGAGTGACGGAGAATTTGAAATGACATCTATTAGAGATTTGGATGCGGAAGAGGCAAGAGTACAAATTGACCTAAATGATTTTGTATTAATTAATACACCAGCTTCTCTTAAACTTTTATCACTTCCATCAATTTCTGGCTTAGTAAGTATTGCTGAAGGTGAAAAAGGAATTCGCTTCGGATACGGTGAAATAAAATATTTAGAAAAAGATGACAAATTTGAAGATATTGAGGCATTTGCGGTAAGCGACAGTCTTGGTTTAATGATGGAGGGCCAAATAAATAGAAAAGAAAATAACGTAGACATGAAAGGCGAAATAAGTCCTATGCATTTAGTAAATGCAATAATTCAAAGACTGCCAATCTTGGGACCAATAATTGTAGGAGAAGAAGGAGAGGGCATGTTTTCAATTGATTTTACAATGAAAGGTTCCTCCGAAAACCCAGATGTTGAGTCTAACCCTCTTACAATTATTAAGCCAAGAATTATAGAAAGGGCTATAGAGGCCCTTGAAGATTCCTCAACTATTCAACAGTAATTTTAAAATATTTTTTCTTGCCGACACTTATTACATTTTCAAACTGTGTGATTTGATCATAGCCTAGCGACTGAAGCTCGTCGTACACAATTTTTCCATTCAATTTTACACCTTTACCTCTTATCAATTTCCTACTTTCAGATTTTGAGTTAGCGTATTTCATTTGAACGATAAGATCTGATAGTAGTATGCCATTTTGTACATCTTTACTGCTTAATTTTAGCGTAGGCATGTCTTCTGATGGGCTTTTGTTTTCAAATACTTGTTTTGCTGCTTGCTCTGCTTTACTTGAGTTTTCAACTCCATGAAGCATTGCAGTTACCTCATTTGCAAGTATAATTTTTAAATCATTTATATTTTTTGATAAGCTTTGTTCATAGATATCAATTTGTTCTTTACTTAAATCTGTGAAAAGTTTCATAAAACGAATTACATCTCTGTCATCGACGTTCCTCCAAAACTGCCAATAATCATAAGATGATAGAAGTTCATCATTAAGCCATATTGCTCCATCAGCTGTCTTGCCCATTTTATCTCCGTTAGAATTAGTGAGAAGAGGAGTTGTAAGTCCAAAAACCTCTTTTCCATTTACTCTTCTTATAAGCTCCACACCATTTACAATATTTCCCCATTGATCAGAGCCCCCAATCTGTAAGATGCAAGAATTTCGATTATTAAGTTCATAGAAATCATAAGCTTGAAATATCATATAATTAAATTCTACAAAACTGAGAGACTGTTCTCTTTCAAGGCGTATTTTTACACTATCAAATGTAAGCATTTTATTTATTGTAAAATGTTTACCAAAATCTCTTAAAAAATCTACATAACGAAGTTTATCTAGCCAATCTGCATTATCCACTATAAATGCTTTATTTTTTTTATTCTTAAACGATAAATATTTATCAAAAACAGTTTTAAGATTGCTTGCATTATACTTTATTTCATCTTCAGTAAGTATTTTTCTAGTTTCATCTTTTCCTGAAGGATCTCCAATGCGAGTAGTTCCTGTACCAATTAATATTATTGGAGTATGCCCATATTTTTGAAACAAGCGCATTATCATTATTTGTATTAAGCTTCCTACATGCAATGATTTAGCCGTACAATCAAAACCTATGTAAAAGGTTATGTGTTTTGAATTTAATATTTTACCGAGGGACTCCTCATCAGTGCATTGATTTAAGAAACCGCGGTATTTAAGTTCTTCAATAAGTGTCATTTTTTATATTCAGTAATGTATAAATTATTTAGACTAATTATACAAAATATATGAGCAATAATAAACTTCACGCAATTGGCATTATGAGCGGCACTTCGCTTGATGGAATTGATGTATCGTACGTAAGTTCTGATGGAAAAAGAACATTTAAGCATAAATGTTCATCTTTATTTAAGTTTAGGAACGTTACTAGAGAGTCTCTTAATTCTCTTGTGAATAACTTTGCAAAAAATAAAATCAGTATATCGAGTATCAGCAAATGTGAAGATTTAGTTAGTAAAGATTATGTGAACGCAATTAAAAAATTCGTAAAATCTAATAAAATCAGAAAAGTTGACCTTATTGCCTTACACGGTCAGACTATTTTTCATTCATCTAAAGTTAAATCATCGATTCAATTATGCAATAGTTCCTATATTGCAGAAAAAACTAACAGTATTGTTGTAACTGACTTCAGGCAAAATGATCTTTTAAATGGAGGAGAAGGAGCCCCATTAGTACCAATATTTCATAAGCTTTTAATCAACAAACTAAAACTTAAAAAGCCCTGCTCTTTCATAAATATTGGAGGCATATCTAACATTTCCATATTGGACAATAGAGGAAGGTTGATTGCATATGATGTTGGCCCTGGGATGTGCCTATTAGACCAATTTGTATTTTTCAAAAAAAAACAACCTTACGATAATAATGGAATATATTCTTCTCGAGGCAAAATAAATAAAAATATTTTAAAACAACTCCTGAAAAATAAATTTTTCAAAAAAAATCCTCCTAAATCTCTTGATCGAAATTATTTTTTATTCAATTCAGTATTAAAAATAAACTTTTATGATGCTTGTGCTACTTTATCTGCGTTTACTGCTCACGCAATAATTAATGAATTAAAAAAAATTGATAATAAAAAAATTGTTCTTTCTGGCGGAGGAACCAAAAATAAATTTATTTTAAATTTAATAAAAGAAAGTTTTGGAAAAAGAGTTGTCTTAATTGATGAAATTTACGGTAATGCAAAATTTATAGAATCTCAGGCTTTCGCTTTCTTAGGTATAAGAAGCGTTAAGAAACTACCTCTATCGTATCCAGGAACTACAGGCGTTAAAAACCCAATTACTGGTGGGAAAATTACAAAGTTACCTATACTTTGAATTAAGTTCTCTTTCAATGTAACTTCGTATTGTCTTTTCAAGCTTATCAGTTTCATTGTCGTAAAAATGATTTGCCCCAGTTATTTCCTCATAATCGATAGTAATATTTTTTTGAGATTTAAGCTTTTCCGCGAGCCTCGCAGTTTCTTCGGGTGGCACTAAGTCATCTTTTTTACCTTGAACTATAAGACCCGATGCGGGACATGGCGCTAAAAAATTAAAATCATATAAGTTTGGTTGAGGTGAAATACTTATAAATCTTGTTATTTCTGGCCTTCTCATTAGTAACTGCATGCAGAGCAATGAGCCAAAAGAGAAGCCAGCGACCCAACATTGATTTGTATTTGGATTTTGTCTCTGTATCCAATCTAGGCCTGCAGCTGCGTCAGCAAGTTCACCTAAACCATTATCAAACTTACCTTCACTTTTACCTACACCTCTTAAATTGAAGCGAAAAATCGAAAAACCAAGAGAATCAAAAATAGAAAATAAATCCAGAACTATTGGGTTGTTCATCGTTCCGCCATAGAGAGGATGTGGGTGTATTAGTAGAGCAATTGGAGGATTTAAAGACTGCCCTTTCTTATATTTTCCAACCAATTTGCCATCAGGTCCTGTAAAAACTATTTCTTTTACTTGATTATTCATTTTTGAGCACTAGATAGTTGACTAAATTAGTAGGTTATTATATTTAACCACTGAGACGGTATACTAAATTTATTATTTGAAATTCAAGGTTTTTTTTTAAAATGAGTAAAATCATTGATTTAATTGACTCTTACATAGATAGGGATCCAGCTGCGAAAGGCAGAATTGAGACATTATTCACCTCACCAGGCTTGCATTCTATTGGTATATATAAATTATCAAATTTTTTGTGGTCAATAAGGCTTACAATCGTAGCTAGGTTATTGTCTTACATTGGTAGAATATTAACAGGTATTGAAATTCATCCAGCAGCTAAAATTGGTGAACGTTTTTTCATTGATCATGGGATGGGAGTTGTAATTGGTGAAACAGCGGAGATCGGCAATGATGTAACGATTTATCATGGAGTAACTCTTGGAGGAGTTTCTCCAAGTGAGGATAGCGCAAGTCAGAAAGATAAGAAAAGACACCCAACACTTGAAGATAAAGTAATAATTGGATCCGGCGCACAAATTCTTGGTCCGATTACAATTGGTGCTAATTCAAAAGTTGGTTCTAATTCGGTCGTTACAAAAGATGTTGAGTCAAACAAAAGCGTTATTGGAAATCCAGCGAGATATACAATTGTTCCAAATTCTTCAGGAGTAAAAAAATTCAGAGCATATGGTCTCAGTAAGGGAGATGACAGCAGAGCTACTGTAGTTGAAAAATTGGAAAAAGATAATTCTGATTTAAGAAATAGAATAGAAAAGCTTGAAAAATTAATTGAGGAAAATAAATGAAGATAACTTCACGTGGTAGATATGCTGTATTGGCAATGGTTGATCTTGCCAAATTTGGATCACAAAAACCATGCAGCTTGTCACATGTATCTGTTAGGCAAAATATATCTTTGTCTTATTTGGAGCAGATATTTAACGACCTCAAGAAAGCTGAATTAGTAAAAAGTCAAAAAGGACCAGGTGGAGGATATATTCTAAATAAACAAACAGAAGAAATTAAAATTTTGGACATATTTAATGCAATAGATGAAAAAATAAAAACTACAGGATGTGGTAATAATCCTAATGCTTTTTGTTCAGGAACTAACAAAAAGTGTTTAACTCATAATTTTTGGGAAAATCTTGAGGGAGTCATCGGTAATTATTTGAGTACGGTGCATCTCAGTGATTTAGTAGAAGAACAAACGTTGGT
>CACFGR010000024.1 GCA_902565955.1 uncultured Pelagibacteraceae bacterium
AGCTTTTAAGTCCTTGACTAATTGTTAGTTTTTAAGTTCAATGTCCTTTATTGCGCAATAGATATGTGCCATTTTTATAACTTGGCTAAACATAATTGTTGTAAACATGTTACGATATTTCAAACGGGGGATAACTAATGATGAAATTTCTTAAACTAACTTTCGTGTCAGTGTTGGTAATGACATTGTCACCTTTAACTTTTTCTGCAAAGGCTGCAGATTTAAATTTACCAGGTCTCACTGGTACAATTAACACAACTGTATCTTCAGGATTTTCTATTCGTGCTGAAGACATGGACTGCATGCTGCAAGATGGTCGAGACGCATCTTTTATGCCAACAGGCGTAACTTCACGTACAGGCGCTGTTTCAGGTTTCTCTGATGCAACGTATAGTTTAAATACTAAATGGGGGCTTTTATCAGATGCAGGAAAATTAAATATCAAAAGGCAAAATAAGAACGGCGGCGGTTGTGCTACAGCACAAACTGATGGTTATGGAAATACATCATACAATGCATTACCACTTGGAGATGTTAATTCTGACAATGGAAGTTTGAACTTCAGAGACGCTGGTGATTTTATTGATGCAACTCAAAAAGCTTTTTCTGAAATCTCTGCTACTACCGATGGTGGTATAGGTGTTAACTTATCGTTTATTGCAAGCTACAACCCCGTGCTTGATTTAAATGGTGCTCAATTTTTTGATCTAACAGATAAAGCTAAAAATACTCTTGAAAGTGATTTTACTTTACTTGATGCATACATCACTCATTCAATTGATACTGGTAGTGACATGGGTTTTGTCGACATAACTGCTGGTCGTTTCGCAACAAGTTGGGGTGAAGCAACTTTCATACCTATTGGCATGAACGGGCTTGTTACTAATGCACTTGACCTTACAAAGCTAAGAGCCCCTGGCGCTAGTATTCGAGATGCAATTCTTCCAACAGAACAACTATCTTTGACTTTCGGTGCGGGTGATTGGACTATTGAGGCTTACACTCAGTTTAGTGAAAGTCATGTAGAAGTTGATCCAAAAGGTGCTTTCTTTGGAAGTGACGTAGCTGGAACAGGCGCAACTAGCCTGCTTGCAAGTGGTTCAAACTACAAGGAAACAGATTTCAGTACTAACAACGCTTGTACATATATATATAACATGGTTGGTGGCCAAACATGTAACCAAGCTTCATCTGATGCGCATGCTGGTGCAAACAGAGCTTACTATGACACTGCTGCACTAGCTAGACAAGGTCAGGTTAATGCAATAGGTGCTGAGTGGACTGCTTACTTGGCTGTTGCTGCAGCAAACGATTTTGGATCTGCTGAAACATCAGGTGCTTTTTCAATCGAGAATGGTCTTGCACCGTTTACAAGTTCTACGATGTGGGACACAAGTGAGAGACTTACTGGATCTCAGTTAGCTGATGATGTTTATACTGACTCAAATATTCAAGCTTTCTCGGGTGCGAGAGCAACAGTTGAAATGCTTGCTGCAGATCAAAGGTATAAATACGCGAGTGATGACGGACAGTATGGTATCGCGGCTCGTACATACATAGATAATATTGGAACAGGTGTTGATTTAGGTTTCTACTATGCGAACTATCATTCAAAAGTTCCTTATATTCAAATGGTTGGTAAAGGTGGCGTATTATCCGGAGACCATGTGGGCGCATACATTGCTCAATATGGAAACTGGTTATTACACTATGGTGCAGGCCCATACGACAAGACGGCTATCGGTTATAACCAGGGTGGTGACAATTCATCTTTCTCTGTAGCTAATTTGGACTTTGAAACGCAAATTGCTACTAATGATTTGACCTCTGCTCAAGCTTTCCAAGCCGCACTTGCTAATGGTGCATTTGGAAGTGGAGTATGTGGAGGATTTACTGCAATGAGCCTAGCTGCTCTTGGAGGCACGACGGCTGGAACTATTGCAGATCAAAACTCAAAAGATAACTCTGGACGTATTCACTTTGGTGTAGAAATGGATGATGGAACAGTTGTCCATAACCCAGGTTTATGTACAGCACTTGGTAACAGAAATGCAGCAACAACACTTGCATATCTTGGTTATGGAGCAACATTGCTTCCAGCGATTACTCCATTGAATATGATTAAATATCAATTCATCTATCCTGAAGATATAGAAGTGATGGCAATGAGCTTTAACACAAACGTTGAAGGTACAACTGTACAAGGTGAAATAGCTTATCGACCTGACTTCCCTCTAGCAACAGTAGCAGGGGATCAGATCAATGCGATTGGTGATGTATCTGGGGCGACTGCTGCACTATCTAACTTTGCAGCTCAGTCTTATGGAACTACAGCTCAAAAGGTTGGATTAATAATGGCTTACGAAACTGTTGTTGACGGTATATGTGCAAGTGGATGCGGAACTGATCCTGCAGGAAACGCAATCACAACCTTTGATGGATTAGTGACTTATAATACTCGTTCATCTCTCGTTGGTGGAGCGACTTATTCTGCAACGTCTGACTACACAGCAAAAGCTTACCATGATGATATGGACGTATGGTCATTTGATATCGGAACGACTACAAGTTTTACCGCGTCTGATCCAATAACACGTGGATTGGGAGCAGACAGCTCATACTTACTAACTGAGCTTGGTGTTGTTCATATCGACGGCCTTGATGATATCGGTAAAGGGTTTGTAGCTCGAAACGGTTCAGTAGAAGGAAGTGGTGGACATCTGTGTCTTGGTCATACTCAAAAAATGAGTGCGGCTCAAAGAGCAGCAATTGCAACAGAGTTTGCTGATACTACTGGCGCTGCTTACGCTGCAGCTGAGAACAAAGAAGCAGGAACTGCTGCTCAGATGACAGCTGACTATACACTTGAATACGACACTGCTGGTTTGACAAACTTGGGAGCTAGTATTACCGATGCATTATTTGGTAATGGTAACTATTGTGAAAGTCAGCCTGGAGCGTCAGAAACATCTATGACTTATAGATTAGTTGGTGGTGCAACTTATAATAACTTTAATAATACTGCTTGGACGTTAAGCCCTAACTTTGCTTGGTCTCACGACTTTAGTGGATATGGCCCTAGCTCTCTAGGTGGTTTTGTTGAAGATAGACAAAGTTTATCACTCGGCGCAACTATGAGTAAGGGTGATGCTTTGCAAGCTTCAATAAACTATGTGATGCAAATGGGTACGCGTAAAGCGAACCTTAGCCGTGATAAAGACTTTATCGCAGCATCAGTATCTTATGCATTTTAATTTGGGAGAGGAATAAAATGAATAAATTTAAAATTAAAAACTTACTGATAACTTTTTTATCTGCGATTGTATTTTCGTCAACATCAGCATTTGCTGATGGTCATGTAAAGTACTCAGTTACTTCAGCTAATGTTGCTGAATACGCAGAAATGCTTAATCCTGGACAAATGAATATGTTTGCCCAGTATCCAGACACTTATCGTATGGATGTTTATGAGGAAAGTGCTTCATGTCAACTTGACCCAGATATTGCATCTATTAGTCAGTCTAATGGAACAATGATCAATGATAATGAGGGTATTGAGGTTCCAAATTTTGGTCAGACTCCTTTCCCTGACCCATCTCATCCTCAGCATTTTGTTTGGAATTATCGTCTTGCATCTAGTTCGATCAATGCGATTGAGCGAGTTCAAACTTCAACTAATGTGAAAGCAGATGGATCAATCACTCTTGGGCAGCAAGAAACTCAAATTTCTTTCCCTACTAACCCAAGAACTAAAACAATGTATGCTGATAAGAATTTGTATGCACTGTTCATGCAGAAGAACCTTGGACCCCCAAGAAGTGCTGGTACAGTAACATTGGTGCATGACTTTATTGATAGTTACATGCAGCCTCGTAAAGCTTGGCAGTACAGTCCTGCAACAAGAAGAGTGAGAAGAGCTCCAGACATTGCCTATGACACATTAACTACTGCTGGTGGTGGTATTGTTACTGTTGACCAGTATGGTGGTTTTAATGGTGCTCAAGATAGATATGATTGGTCTTATGAAGGTATGCAAAAAATGATTGTGCCTATGGCTAATGATGCACTAGCTGATAACCCAATAAATGTGACACATACCGCAGGTCATTTAGACCCAGACTATGTTCGATTTGAGGAAAGAGATGTACACATTGTGCATGCAACTCTAAAACCAGGCCAAAGGCACCTTTATGCTTCAAGAACTTTCTATTTCATAGATGGTTTGCCACAATTACTTCTTTATCAAGACATGTATGATGGTAATCAAGATTTAATGAGAACTTATATGCAAACCCATGTTATGGGTAATCTTGGTGGTTCTGGACTTACATCTGATGATCAATGTAGTGTTCAAGGTGAATATACGTTTGACTTCGCAACAAGAACTTACTCTGGTGGTAACTTGTTTGGAGAAGCGATACAACCATCTCCAACTGTCTACAATGCCGAAGAAAAACCTGTCAGTTTCTACACACCTGACGGTTTAAGACGTTACGCTAGATAAATAGCTTTAAAACTTCTATTTAAAACCCGACTTGAAATCTTTAAGTCGGGTTTTAATTTTTACACTATGGGCTACTTAATTACATTATTATTATCAATCTTTCTCATGCTTGAAGCTTCGCTTCTTGCAGCTAATTTTAATTATGCTTCAGGATTTGCAGCTAAAACAAATTTAACCAATCAAGTTCTCGTTAATGCTATGACGAAAGTTGGTGATCGTATATATGCAGCAGGCGAACATGGTATAATTATTTATTCAGACGATGGTGGTAACTCATGGGTGCAAGCTGAAAAGGTTCCTTATACAAATACGATTACTGATATCAGTTGTATTGATGAAAATAATTGTTGGGTAACAGGGCATAATGCTACAATTTTGCACTCCAATGATGGAGGAAAGAATTGGATCAAGCAATATGAAGATATTGATTTTGATGCACCATTGTTATCTATTCACATGTTTGACGAAAAAGAAGGTTTAGCAATTGGAGCTTTTGCATTATCTCTAAGAACAAATGATGGTGGAAAATCTTGGGGTTATCTTTTTATGGATGATGATGAATTTCAACCACATCTCAATTTTGCATATGGAGATGCACAATCATGGAGAAAATCAGCTAGAAATGAAACTTATGCTGTAGGAGAATTAGGGAAATATTATATTTCTGACGACAGAGGATTAAATTGGTTAGTTATAGGAACAGGCTATGAAGGCTCCTATTGGTCTGGAATTAAGGTGGATGAAGGACAATCATTGTTGCTGGGAATGTCTGGTAATATTACGCTTATCACTCTCTATGGACCCGATGATCAAATACCACCAGATAAGATGACTACTCTTTCATGTTACGAGTCTGGTTATTATGCTGGTGATTGCAAAGTGTTTGGTTTTGATCGTCTTAATATTGGAGTCAAAAATAGTTTGACCAATGCTGTCATGCTGGATGATGGAAGAATTGCGGTAAGTGGAAATGGTGGAACGATTTCGATTATTGATCTTTACAGAAAAAGAAATATTGAAACATGTGTGCGCTCAGATCGTTTGAGTAATACTTCATTGGTTTATCTTGGGAATGATCAATTTTTACTGGCAGGTGAAAAAGGTTTTAGAAAGCACGACATGAAAACATGTCTAGAAAATTTCGAGTCAGAAGATTCAACATCTCAGGATTCTTATTATACAGTTGAATTAGGTTAATGGGTCGAGTCGAGGGAAAAGTAGCAATTATTACAGGAGCTGCATCTGGCCTGGGTTTTGCAGCAGCTCGAAAATTAATGGCTGAAGGATCAAAGGTTATGCTATCAGACATTAATGAAGAAGTAATAAATACAATGTCTGACAGACTCAAAGATTTCAGCAGCTCTCAGTATAGTACTTTCCTACACGATGTTACCGTCGAGGACTCTTGGATAGAATTAATTGAAAAGACTGAGAACGAATTTGGTAAAATAAATATTCTTATAAACAGTGCAGGAATTTCGCTAGGAGCCGATATTGTCTCTACCGAGTTTGATGTATGGAAAAAAGTTCATCAAGTTAATCTGGATAGTGTTTTCTTAGGTTGCAAGTATGCGATTCCAAAAATGAGTAAATCAGGTTCAGGTTCAATTATTAACATTTCTTCGATTTCAGGAATTGTTGCAGGATGGAATACAGCAGCTTATAACTCATCAAAAGCTGGAGTAAGATTGTTAAGTAAATCAGTAGCACTGTATTGTGCCAAAAAGGGTTTTGATGTCAGATGTAATTCAGTTCATCCAGCATTTGTTGATACCCCTATTCTTGATCCCATTAAACAAGCATTTGGAGCGGATGAGGCCGTTGCTAAGTTAGCGAGGCAAATTCCTATGAATAAGATTGGAGATACTGATGATGTATCATATGCAATCTTATATCTGGCATCTGACGAAAGTAAATTCATGACAGGAACAGAAATTGTTCTTGATGGCGGTTTAAGCGCAATGTAGTTTCATTATTGAGACTATGAAAAAGAAAAAAGCATTAATGATTGTTCACCAGCCTCGATCCAGCACTGGAGATGTAGGGATGAAATTACGTGAAAGAGGTTATGAGCTTGATGTGAGAAGACCAGTCATAGGAGAAAAGCTACCACAATCAATGAACGACCATGATCTTTCAGTAATTTATGGAGGACCCCCAAGTGCCAACGATAATTTAGATTACATTAAGTATGAAATTGAATGGATATCAAAGGCATTATCATCTAATAAGCCTTTTCTTGGCATTTGTCTAGGAGCACAAATGCTTGCAAAAAATTTAGGAGGCACCGTTCAACGTGCAAAAGATCATCAATTTGAAATTGGTTTTTATGATATAAAGCCAACTGGAGATGGTCATAAAATTTTTCAAAACCAAAAAACTTTTTTCCAATGGCATAAAGAGGGATTCACTGCTCCTAAATCTTGTGATATTTTAGCGTTGGGTGAAACTTTCCCTCAACAAGCATTTAATTATAAAAATGCAGTTGGCATACAATTTCACCCTGAAGTTAATCTGAAAATGCACCTAAGGTGGTTATATTTTGCAGGATATATGCTTAGAGAAAAAGGTGCTCAAAAACGTCATTATCAAATGCAGCAACGACTTAGTCATGGAAAAAAAATAAATATGTGGTTAGACTCTTTTATTGATAATTATTTTCTTAGAGATAAATCATGAACTCACTCATAATTCTTGTTGATCAAATTATAAATCTTTATACCTGGGTGTTGATCATTAATGTGATATTCAGTTGGTTAATTGCAATGAGTATATTCAATACTCAGAACAGAATTATTATTGCTATTTATTTTGGAACAAAACGGTTAACAGATCCACTTCTTAATCCAATAAGAAATTTTCTTCCAAATCTAGGTGGGATTGATATATCTCCAGTGGTCTTAATTCTGATACTTTACTTTATAAGAAACTTACTTTACGAGTACTTTTATGCAGGAATTCCAATCTAAAAATGTCCGATACAAAAATTATTGATGGTAAAGTAATCGCAGCTGATCTTAGAGCTGAAACTGCTATCAAAGTTGAAGATTTTAAAAATAAATTTAATAAAACTCCAACCCTTGCTGTTGTGCTTGTTGGTGAAGATCCAGCAAGCCAAGTTTATGTTAATACAAAATCTAAAATGGCTAAAGAGATAGGAATGGATGTTGAAGATCATTTTCTGGATATCACTGTGTCTGAAGAAAAGCTTTTGGAATTAATTGACAAACTCAATAATGACCAAAAAGTAAATGGCATTCTTGTTCAATTGCCACTTCCATCACACATCGACTCAAGGGCCATTATTGATGCAATTAATCCGGTAAAAGATGCTGATGGTTTTCATGCAATAAATGTTGGCAGAAATTCAATAGGAGGAGACTTACTAAGTAAAACCTTTACTCCATGCACACCGCTTGGATGCTATTTAATGCTTAAGAAAAGTATTCCTGATTTAAAAGGGATGCACGCTGTAATTATTGGACGATCTAATATTGTTGGTAAACCAATGGCGCAACTACTGCTTGAAGAGTCATGTACGGTAACAATAGTACATTCTAAAACTAGAAGTATCGAAGAAATTACAAAACAAGCTGATATTGTTGTTGCAGCAGTTGGACGTCCCTTAATGGTCAAAAGAGACTGGATTAAAGAAGGGGCTGTTGTGATCGATGTTGGTATTAACCGAGTAGACCACCCAGAAAAGCCTGGAAAAACAAAACTTGTAGGCGATGTTGATTATGATGATGTATTTAGTATTGCGTCAGCAATTACACCAGTCCCAGGCGGTGTGGGTCCGATGACGATTGCATGTTTGTTAAAAAATACGGTAGATGCTGCTTTTAGACAGCAGTAGCCTATTTCTTTTCTCTCAATCTTAGTGCGTTTAATTTTATAAAACCTTCAGCATCTTTTTGAGAATAAACTTGATCTGACTCAAATGTTGCAAGATTTGGATTGTATAGGCTCATTGATGACTCTCTTCCTGTAATCATCGTATTACCTTTAAACAGTTTGAGTCTTACTTTACCCTCGACTTTTTCTTGTGATTTATCAATCATTGATTGCATCATCTCTCTTTCAGGAGAGAACCAATAACCGTTATAGATAAGTTCAGCATATTTAGGCGCCAACTCATCTTTCATATGTGCAGCTTCTTTATCGAGTGTGATGCTTTCAATAGCTCTGTGTGCGTGATATAGAATGGTTCCCCCAGGAGTTTCATAAATTCCTCTAGATTTCATGCCAATGTATCTGTTTTCAACAAGATCAACTCGTCCAATTCCATGTTTTCCACCAAGCTCATTAAGAGATTTTAATATTTCAAATGGTGTTAAAGCCTTTCCGTTAAGTGCACAGGCATCGCCTTTTTTAAATTCAATCGTTATTTCTTCTGCCTTATCAGGTGCTTGTTCAGGTGAAACACTTCTGGTGTAAACATAATCAGGCGCTTCGATCCATGGATCTTCAAGAACTTTTCCTTCTGCTGAAGAGTGCAAAATATTTTCATCAATACTGAATGGTTGTTCCCCTCTTTTATCTTTTGCTATTTCAATCCCGTACTTATCAGCGTATTCGACAAGTGATGTTCTTGATGATAAATCCCATTCTCTCCAAGGACTTATTATTTTTATATCAGGCTTATGATAATAGTATCCAAGCTCAAATCTTATTTGATCATTTCCTTTTCCTGTTGCACCATGGGATACTGCATCGGCTTTAATCTGATTTGCAATTTCTATCTGTTTTTTTGCAATTAGAGGTCTTGCGATAGAAGTACCGAGTAAGTAGTAGCCCTCATAAAGTGGATTAGCTCTAAACATTGGAAAGACATAATCACTTACAAATTCTTCTTTAAGGTCTTCGATAAATATTTCTTTTGTTCCTTGCTTTTCAGCCTTTGCTTTTACTAAATCATAGTCTTCATCTTGACCTAGATTTGCTGTAAAAGTTGCCACTTCACATCGATACGTTTCTTTCAGCCACCTTAAAATGACTGATGTATCTAAACCGCCTGAATATGCAAGAACTACTTTGTTTATTTTATCCATTTGCTCTGAGTTCACTTTTTCTAATTTTTATACTGGAGGACTTTAATTGACCACACGCAGCCATAATATCTTGCCCCCTGGTTTTTCTAACTGGGCTTGCATAACCTGCATTTTTAATTATGTCACTAAATTTCTTGATTTCTTCCTTACTAGAGCATTCGTAAGGTGAATTAGGCCAAGGATTAAAAGGAATAAGATTTATTTTTGCAGGAATTCCAGAAATTAGCTTAACAAGTTTATGGGCATCTTGTGCTGTATCATTTACTCCCTTTAACATGACATATTCAAAAGTTATTCTTTTAGAATTTTTTGATCGAGGATATTCTCTACACGCCTTTATAAGCTCTTTAAGAGGAAATTTCTTATTTATGGGAACAATATCATTTCGCAATTCATCGTTTGTTGCGTGCAAAGAAATCGCTAATCTTGAGTCAACTTCATTACCCCATTTAATAATTTCAGGAACAATGCCTGAAGTGCTTAGGGTAATTCTCTTAGTAGACAATTTTATACCCTCTTTGTCTCCCATAATTTCAGCAGCATTTTTTACATTTTTATAATTATAGAGAGGCTCTCCCATACCCATAAATACAATATTTGAAATTTTACGATCTTTTCCATTCGGCCAATCTGAAAGATTGTCCTTTGCCAAAAGAAGCTGTGAAATAATTTCACCTGAAGTTAAGTTGCGAACCAGTTTTTGTGTTCCGGTGAAACAAAACTTACAATTAAGTGTGCAACCAACTTGTGATGAAACACATAACGTTCCCCGATTTTCTTCAGGTATAAAAACCGTTTCAATTAAGTTGCCATCATTTAATTCCAAAAGCCATTTTTGTGTTCCATCTTTTGAAATTTGATGTGATTTTACTTTTGGTCTTTGAATAATAAAATGATCTTTTAGTTTTTTTCTGAGCTCTTTTGAAACTGTTGTCATTTTATCAAAATCAGTTTGACCTCTATAATAAAGCCAATGCCAAAGTTGTTTGGATCTGAATTTTTCTTTAGCCTGTATTAAATCTTTATTAATTAGAGTTTCAGATATTTCTTTAAGACTTAAACCAATTAAGTCAATTTTATTATCTGTCATTGTACTTAAGAGCAGGCTTTATCGATTGCTGCTAATGCTTTTGTAAATCCGATTAATGAATATGTATCTGTAATTTTTGTTCCACGACTTGAGGTACTTTTAACTTTTACGCGTGCCCCATTTTTCATATCCTTGATCAGCTGCTTGCCGTTCTCCCCATCTGCTAACCAAGCTCTTGATTCAACTGTAAAAAACTTATACTTATTAGTGCCAATACTTACCTCAACCATGCTTTTGGGTTTAAACGTGAAACCGGTATCCACACTCGGCTCATGAAAAGTCTTATCATCTTTGAAATT
>CACFGR010000025.1 GCA_902565955.1 uncultured Pelagibacteraceae bacterium
ATTATTATTGTACAAACCGGCTAATATCTCATATTTTGACCACCTACTAAGATATATTAAATAATTAAGATGCTTCAAAAAATTGAAAATTGGTTTTTTAAATTTAAATTTCCAGTTCTCCTGAGCTTTGTACTACTTACCATAGTTATGGGATATTACGCGGTTCAAATCAGAATGGATGCTGGTTTTTATAAGCAGTTGCCTAATAATCATTCTTTTGTAAAGACATACTATCAATATCAAGATGATTTAAGTGGAACTAATAGTATAACTGTTGCCTTAAGAGTCACAGAAGGCGATATATTTAATTCAGAATACTTTGGTAAGTTATATGAACTAAATCAAACAATAAGATATTTACCGGGTGTAAACCAAGGGTCAATGCAATCACTTTGGACACCGAATGTAAGAGCTCTTAGAGTAACGGAAGAAGGTTTTGAAAGTACAGAGGTTATACCAGGCTTTCTTACACCTG
Organism: uncultured Pelagibacteraceae bacterium; assembly: GCA_902565955.1. GTDB lineage: Bacteria > Pseudomonadota > Alphaproteobacteria > Pelagibacterales > AG-422-B15 > CACNXQ01. The sequence continues at coordinate 476 of CACFGR010000025.1, forward strand.
AGAAAATTACGACTGATGAAATTAATAAGATTAAAGAAAGAATTTTAGTTGGCGGTCACGTTGGAAGTATAGTTTCAAATGATTTCACATCTTCCTTAATTAAAGTTGAGTTAACTGAATATAATCGTAAAACTGGAAAAAAGTTAGATTACCTTCAGTTGGGACAAGAAATAGAAACTATTAGAAATGAATTTGAGAAAGATATCTTTAGAGTAGAAATAACAGGCTTCGCTAAAATGATATCTGACATCGCTAATGAAGCATATAATGTGGTAATATTTTTTGGTCTCGCTTTTTTGCTAACCGTATTAGCCGTTTATTGGTACTCACGGTCATGGACACTAACTTTTTTACCCTTAATTTGTTCCTTAACATCTTTAGTTTGGCAGTTTGGAATGTTAAAAATACTTGGTTTTGGTTTGGATCCTCTTGCAATACTTGTTCCATTTCTTGTATTTGCGATTGGAGTATCACATGGAATACAGCAGGTAAATCAAATAACAAAAGAAGTTATTGAGGGTCAAACAGCTGAGTATGCTGCTAGAGCATCATTTTCAAGACTCTTGATACCCGGATCAATGGCGTTGATAACTGACTTAGTTGGATTTGGAACTCTTATTCTCCTTCCTATTGGAATGATACAAGAACTGGGAATAACTGCCTCTATAGGGGTTGCGTTTAAAATTATAACCAATCTTGTTATGCTCCCGTTAGCTGCATCTTATGCTCGTTATAATGATAGTTTTGCAGAAAGAGCTCAGTCAGCCATATCATACAGACAAAACTTAATGGGTTTTTTTGGAAAACTTGCTAGGCCAAGGCAAGCGGTTGTAACGCTCTCAGTTACAGTCATACTGTTTATAGGAGCAGCTTATCTTGCAAGTGATAGGCACGTTGGAGATCTCCATGCTGGAGCGCCTGAATTGAGACCTGAGGCCAGATTTAATCAAGACATTAATGAGTTAACAAAAAGGTACAATGTTACAACTGATGTGCTTGTTGTAATTACTGAGGCTCTTGCAACAGGTGGCCTTAATCCATGCAGATCAACTTATATTGTTGAGGCTCAGGACAATCTTCATTGGTACCTAGAAAATATTCCTGGTGTCACAAAAGTTATATCGCTGTCAAGCGTTGCAAAAACTGCGTTAAGTGGCTATGCAGAAGGTAACTTAAAGTGGTCATACCTTCCAAGAAATGCACAGGCACTTGGATTTGCAACTAGCGTCGTTGATCCTTCTACAGGTTTAATAAACGAGTCGTGCACAATTATGCCTATTTACGTTTTCACAGAAGATCATAAGGCGACTACCATTAGTACAGTGATCGAAAAAGTAAATGAATATAATGAAAAGTTTCGTGAATTAGACGATACGCTTACTTTTAAGACTTTAATATCTAGACCAGCTGAAGGAACAGATGTGATCCCAAGAGTAGATAATCTAGGTGGAGAAGAAACAAATATAGAGGATTTACAAGATATCGAAAATCCAAAAATATTCACTGATGATGAATTTACAAATTTTGGATATGAGAATGGTTTCAATACCAGAAATATTTTATTAGGTCCTGGACTCCTCAATTATTATAGAGATATCGACTCCTTTGATGATAAAGTTAATTTTAGAGTAAGAGATATTAAACAGTCAGAAATTTCAATTAAAGAGTTCTTTATAGAAAACCCTGAATTTGAGAACCTAATTTTTGAATATGACGAAATTAAAAATAGGTTAGCAAGTGGGTCCGTAGGTATTCAACATGCCACTAATGAAGTAATTGAAAAAGGAGAATTACCAATGATGATAATCGTCTATGTTGTCATAGTTATTCTGGTTTTTGTAACATATTTAGATTGGAGAGCCACAATATGTTGCACTGTCCCATTAACTCTTGCAACAATGCTAGGATATGCTTTTATGGATTTAGCACAGATAGGATTAAAAGTATCGACATTACCAGTAATGGTTCTAGCAGTCGGTGTTGGTGTTGATTACGCTTTCTATATTTATAATAGAACACAGTTAAGATTGAAAGAAGGCATGAACATAACTGAAGCTTTTGAACATACTTTTGCAAATACTGGAGCTGCAGTCGTATTTACTGCTATTACACTAGCTATTGGTGTTTCAACTTGGTCTTTCTCAGCGTTAAAATTTCAAGCGGACATGGGGTCATTGCTAACATTTATGTTCCTTATAAATATGCTTTGTGCCATGACAACATTGCCGGCGTTAGCAGTAATTTTAGATAAACTATTTCCAAGATCTTCTAGTTCTTAGTAAGCTTTAAAAATACATCTTCAAGCTTAGTTTCATTAATTTTTATGTCATTTATTTTAATATTAGAATTTTGAACTGCATTTAAGATGTCGCTGTATAAAATCTCTTCAGGTTTATAGATGATTTTTAATAAATTTGCTTTTATTTCAACTTTTGCATTGAGATCTGTTATTGGTTTTAAGTTAAAATTTTTATCATCAAATAAAATTATAAGCTCTTTTTTATTGATAAATGATTTAATTTTTGATGTTGTATCTATTGCTATCAATTTCCCTTTATCAATAATTGCTATCTCATCACAAAGCTCTTCAGCTTCATGTAAATAATGGGTTGTTATAATTATCGTTTTACCCTGTTTATTTAATTTACAAATATTTTTCCAAAGATCAGATCTAAGTTCTACGTCAACGCCTGCAGTTGGCTCATCTAAAATAAGAATTTCGGGATCATGTACCATTGCTTTTGCAATTAGCAATCTTCTTCTCATCCCTCCTGATAAAGTTCTGGCATAAGCATGAGCTTTATCCTCTAATCTTAGTAATTTTAAAATTTCACAAGTTCTTCTAGAATTTTTTGGAATTCCAAATAAACCTGCTTGAATTTCTAATAATTCATATGGAGTAAAAAATGGATCAATATTTAGCTCCTGAGGAACAATACCCATAAAAGTTTTTACTTTTTTAAGATATTCTTGGTGGTCATAACCTAATATTTTAATATTACCTGAATTTTTTCTAACTAGATCAGCTAATATATTTATGAAAGTTGACTTGCCAGCCCCATTTGGACCTAACAGTCCAAATATAGCTCCTTTCTTGATATTCAGAGAGATATTATTTAAAGCAAGCTTCTCGCTTTTGGTGTTTGGGCTGTATACCTTTTTTAAATCCTGAACTGATATTGCGATATCATTTGTCATAAAACTAATAAATATTAGAAATAATAGTTTTTCAAAGTAATTTCTTGTATCATCCTGATTATGAATTCTCCAGAAATAAAAAGCGAACAAAAAAAAGATATTGAATATGTAACTTCAAAAAAATTAAGTTGCTCTGGAGTTGATGGACCGTTGGGTCACCCGAGAATATACCTAGATATGGGGGATGAAAAACAGATCGTTTGTCCATATTGTAGTAAATTGTTTATACTGAAATAAATGACACAAAAAAATCACCTATTTTTGGTTGATGGATCAGGATATATTTTTAGAGCATATTATGCGTTGCCTCCGTTATATAGAAAAAGTGACGGACTACCTACCGGAGCAGTCAATGGTTTTTGTAACATGCTTTATAAATTAATTGAAGATACTGACAAAAAGATTAGCCCATCACATATAGCGGTAATTTTTGACAGTGCCAGAAAAACTTTTAGAAATGATATTTATAAAGAATATAAAGCTAATAGAGGTAATCCGCCAGAGGACTTAATACCACAATTTAAAATAATTAAGGATGCCGTGAAAGCTTTTGGCATACCATCTATTGAATTAAGTGGTTTTGAAGCAGATGATATCATTGCAACATATGCATCACTCGCAGAAAATAGAAAATGGGACGTATCCATAGTTTCCTCTGATAAAGATCTTATGCAAATTGTTTCAAATCAGGTGAAATTAATTGATACAATGAAAAATAAAGTAATTGGACCAAGTGAAGTAATTGAAAAGTTTGGAGTAACACCTGAATATGTTATCGATGTTCAAGCTCTAGCTGGCGATAGTTCAGACAATGTTCCAGGAGCTCCAGGCATAGGTATCAAAACGGCAGCTCAGCTCATAAATGATTTTGGAAATTTAGAAAGTCTTCTTGATAACTGTGATAATGTTAAGCAGCAAAAAAGAAGAGAAACAATTAAAGATAACAAAAAGAATATTCTTATCAGCAAAGAATTAGTAACTTTAAGAAAAGATGTAAAAGATATTCCAGGACTTAATGATTTAGTAAAAAAAGACATTTCTGTTCAAAATTTGATACCTTTTTTAGATGAGCTTGAATTAAAAAAACTCTCTGAGAGAATTAGAAAAAAAAATCCTAATGTAAAAATAATAAAGAAAAGTTTAACAAAAAAATTTAGGTAATGATAATAAATTCCTAAAAAAAATTTGAATAATCAAATCAAAATTTCTAAATCTAAGTCTTCTTACATTTTAATAAATGATGAAAAAAATCTTATAAATCTGATTAGTGAAATTTATGATGCAGGAGAATTTGTATATGATGTTGAAACTGACTCGCTAAATATAATAGAAGCTAATTTAGTTGGAGTTTCTCTATGTTTTACGCAAAAAAACGCTTACTATATTCCACTTCAGCATGTTGATTTGAAAGAAAAGACAATTAAAAGTCAAATTTCTCTAAAAAACTTTTTAACAATTATTTCTCCTCTCATGAAAGACGAGTCCATCATTAAAATAGGCCACAATATTAAATATGATAATTCAATTTTAAATAAATATGGAGTTGATGTTAGAAGCTTTCACGATACTATGTTAATGTCCTATGTACTTGATGCAGGTGTCAATCGACATAACATGGATGAGCTAGCTAGTATCCATTTGAATAGAGAAACAATTAAATTTAAAGACGTAGTTGGCAGCGGTAAGTCACAGATAACTTTTGACAAGGTTAAAATTGAAGATGCACTAAATTATGCAGCTGAAGATGCAGAAATTACTTTTAAATTATATCTATTATTAAAGAAAAGAGTAAGTCAGGAGAAGAGTAATTACATCTACACTAACATTGAGAAAGAATTAATCAATCCAATCCAATCAATGGAAATGCATGGAATTAAAGTTGACAAGAAATATCTAAGTGATTTGTCAGTTAAATTTTCTCAAAGAATAGAAAAACTTGAGAAAAGAATATATAAAGAAACAGGCTCAGAATTTAATATTGGCTCTCCAAAACAATTATCAGAGATCTTATTTGATAAATTAAAACTTAAGCCTCCCAAAAAAACCAAAACTGGCGAAAAATCAACAGGTATCGAAGTTTTAGAGGACCTTGCGTATGAAGGAAATAAAGTTGCTGAAAATATTATTCAGTGGCGACAACTTTCAAAACTCAAGAATACTTATACTGACGCACTTCAAAACCATGTTGTAAGAGAAACAGGCAGAATACATACTTCATTTGCCATGGCTTCAACTAACACAGGAAGGCTTGCATCATCAGACCCAAACCTACAAAATATTCCAATAAGGACTGAGGAAGGAAAGTCAATTAGAAAAGCTTTCATACCTGATCAAGGCTTTGTAATGCTAGCTGCTGATTATAGTCAAATTGAATTGAGAGTTCTCGCTCACATGGCTGATGTTATACAACTAAAGGAAGCGTTCATAAATAATGAAGATATTCACCAAATTACGGCTGCAGAAATCTTTAATGTAAAATTAAAAGAAGTTGATAATGAATTAAGAAGAAAAGCAAAAGCGGTTAACTTTGGTATAATTTATGGTATTTCAGCTTATGGACTTGCGAAGCAGCTTGCAATCTCAAACTATGAAGCTGGAGATTTTATAAAAAGATATTTTCAGAAATTTTCAGGTATTAGAGAATTTATGGATGACACTAAAGAGTTTTGTAGGAAAAATGGCTATGTTGAAACTATTTGTGGAAGAAAATGTTTTTTCCCAAGAATAAAGGATAAAAATTTTGCGCTTAGATCATTTCAGGAAAGAGCAGCAATAAACGCTCCAATTCAGGGTACTGCAGCTGACATAATAAAATTAGCTATGATAAAAATAAATGGTAAAATTAAAGACTCAAAGGATTGTAGAATGTTGCTGCAGGTTCATGATGAATTAATATTTGAAATAAAAAAAAATAAATTAAACCACTTCAAGGAGATAATAATTAAGGAAATGGAAAATGCTTTAAAACCTAAATTTGATTTTTCTGTTCCCTTAGTGGTTGATTACAACCATGCTTTAAATTGGAGTGATGCTCATTAATGTCAGAGATAATTATACTTGTAACTGGAGGATTTGACCCTATTCACAGTGGGCACATAGCTTATCTAAAAGATGCAAAAAAATTAGGCGATAAACTAATTGTAGGAGTCAATTCTGATCAATGGTTGACACAAAAAAAAGGAAGCCCGTTCCTTCCAATAGAAGAAAGAATTGAAATAGTGTCAAACTTATCTGTAGTGGATAAAGCAATTGAATTTTCTGATGATGAATTAAATTCAGCATCGAACGCAATTCAAAAAGTACTTGATCAATATCCAAATAACAAAATAATTTTTGCAAATGGAGGGGACAGAACCTCAGATAATATTCCTGAGATGGAAAAATTTAAAAATAATAAAAATGTAGAATTTGAATTTGGTGTAGGAGGTGATTTTAAAAAAAATTCATCTAGTTGGATATTAAAAAATTGGCAAGGACCACTTGAATACAGACCATGGGGCTGGTTTAGAATAATTGATGATAGTGACGATCATAAAATCAAGGAAATACAGGTAAATCCAAATTCAAGACTTAGCTATCAGTCGCATGCCAAAAGATCTGAAGTATGGACTGTTATTAAGGGTGACGCGACTGTGTTGATTGATGACAGTGAGCATCGTTTAAAAGTTAATAATTCAATTTTTATTCCAGTGGGAAGTAAACATCGACTAGAAAACAACACTAACTCACCACTAAATATAATTGAAGTGCAGACAGGCACATACTTTGGCGAGGATGATATTGTAAGATACGAAGACGACTATAATAGAGAATAATTAATGAGAATAAATTCCCCATATTTTTATTTAGCCTTTTTTTTGATTCTAAATATCTTTAATTTTGTGGATAGAAATCTTTTAATTGCTTTTGCACCACAAATAAAATCAGAATTTGATCTTACTAATGTTCAATGGGGATTATTGACAGGCGTTTACTTTCTTTTCTTTTATTCAGTATTTGGAATTTTTATGGGAGTGCTGGGCGATAAATTTAGTAGAATGAAAATCGCTGCTGCAGGTGTATTTTTATGGAGTTTAATGACCGCTATAACTGGTGTAGCAAAAAATTTTTCTCATTTAATCTTTGCTAGAGCCCTGATTGGTGTTGGCGAGTCAGCATTAACTCCAAATGCTATTTCAATGCTCTCAGATCTTTTTAGGCAAAATCAAAGAGGAACAGCATCCGCAATTTATTATTTAGGTATTCCTTTAGGTGTTGGATTTGGAATGTTAATTGCTGCATTTTTCGGGCCCATTTTTGGCTGGCGAGCAGTATTTATTTTTCTTGGTTTGATTGGTATGGGACTCGGCATACTTACTTATTTTCTTTTTGAACCAATAAGGGGTCAATTAGATGCAAACTTTGATAAAACTTTAAAACCAACCAGCATCAAAGATATTCTGAGCATGACCAAATCTGCTCTTTACAACTCTAAATGTTTAACATTTGTAATCATTGGAAGTATCTTTTTACACATACCTTTGGGAGCAGGAAACTTTGAAGTTCTGTGGGCAGTAAACGAAAGAGGCTTTACTGCAAGCTCTTATAACTCTCTGTTTGGTTTTTTATTTATAATAGGAGGAACGATAGGTGCGCTTGCTGGAGGAATTTTATCTGATCGTTTAAGTCAATATTTTAAGGGCGGTGTAATGACTTTTTTAGTTTTATCTTACATTATCTTAACACCTTTAACTGTTAGTTACAGATTTATCAGTCCTGACTCATATTTTTTCTATTTTACACTTTTTTTTGTATCATTTAATGTTACTTTTTTTTACGGACCAGTATTTGCTGCTGTTCAAGAGTTAACTCCAGTGAAAGTAAGATCGACGATGGTAGCTATTTTTATATTAGGAGTTAATATTATTGGGATGGGAGTAGGAAGCTTTTTTACTGGATATTTAGTGGATTATGTTTTCAACGATTTTTCTGCACCATATACATATTCATTGGTTTCGGTTGGCTTAACAGGTTTAATTGCAATCATTTGTTATTATATTGCAAGTTTTAGCTACAAAGAAGATCTTGAGAGAGCAGTGGGACCTAATTAGTCACTGGACCTGAAGCAAGAATTTTGTCCTCTACGTCAGACTCAAACTTTACAAAATTTTCAATAAACATATTTACCAATTTTTTAGCTTGTTCATCGTACTCTGATGCATTACTCCACGTATTTCTCGGATCTAATATAGCTTCATCAATGCCTTTAACCGTTAGAGGTACACTAAATCCAAAATTTGTATCTTTTCTCATCCGTGTATTTGAAAGTTCACCAGATAGTGCAGCATCAAGTAATCTTCGCGTATCTTTAATTGATATTCGCTTGCCAACCCCATAAACACCACCTGACCATCCAGTGTTTACTAACCAACAATCTACAGCAAATTTAGATATTTTTTCTTTTAGTAGATTTCCATACTCAATTGGATTTCTGGGCATAAAAGGGGCTCCAAAACATGTAGAGAAAGTGGCCTGAGGTTCATTTGATAGTCCAATTTCGGTGCCCGCTACTTTAGCAGTATAACCTGAGAGAAAATGATACATTGCTTGTTCAGGAGTTAATTTTGCAATAGGTGGTAAGATACCGAATGCATCTGCTGTTAACATTATTATATTTTTAGGGTGAGTTGCTTTTCCAGATTTTATTACTCCAGGTATAAAATCCAACGGATATGCGCCTCTTGTATTTTCAGTGAGTGAGTTGTCATCAAGGTCTAAAAAACCATCATTATTCATAACCGCATTTTCTATAACTGTACCCTTCATTTGAGTAGTCTTATAGATTTCTGGTTCAGCATCTTTAGATAAACGTATCAATTTTGCATAGCAACCACCTTCAAAATTAAAAAGACCTTCATCTGACCAGCCATGTTCATCATCTCCCAACAAAGATCTATTTGGATCAGCACTCAGTGTTGTTTTTCCAGTTCCAGAGAGACCGAAGAAAACAGCTGAGTCTCCTTTTTCTCCAGAATTAACTGAGCAATGCATCGGCATTACTTTTTTTTCTGGTAATAAAAAATTTAGGAGAGTGAAAACTGATTTTTTTGTCTCACCTGCGTACTTAGTTCCAGCGATAAGTATTACTTTTTCTTTCAGATTTACTATTATCGCTGTTTCACTATTAGTACCGTGAAATTCAGGATCTAATTTGAGGCTTGGAAAGTTAATAATGGTGTAGTCTGCAACAAAGTTTTTAATCTCATCAGCTGTTGGTCTTACTAAAAGATGTCTTGCAAATAGACCATGCCAAGCATATTCAGTAATAATTGAGACATTTAATGAATGATTTCTGTCTGCTCCACCCATTAAGTCATTCAGGAAAATTGATTTACCTTTTGCAAATTCAACAAATGAATTAGCTATTTTTTCAAAGTTATCTTCAGAAATTGCTACGTTAGTGTCACCCCAATGAATTTTACTTTTATTATCGTTTTCTTCTACAAAGAATTTATCATTTGCTGAACGTCCTGTGTGTTTACCTGTTTCTACAACAAGAGCACCGTGTTGAGAGAGTTTCCCTTCATTATTTTTATAGGATATCTCGTATAGCTCTTCAGCACTTAAGTTATGGCTTACATTTGAAGCACTATC
>CACFGR010000026.1 GCA_902565955.1 uncultured Pelagibacteraceae bacterium
AAAGCTTTCCATAAACATTGGAACAATAATCTGTACTTCAAAGACTGCTAGTAAACTAAATAAAAATTTAAAGGTGATAATTGTAAACAATGTACAAGAGTCAATAGCAATTGCTTCAAATCTGTTTTATCGAAATTACAATAAGAGTGATTTAAAAAACCTACCTAACTTTAAAATTGGAAAAAATTGCGATATCTCAAAAAATGCTTTTATTGATAAAGATGTCACTATTGGTGACAATGTAATTATAAAAGATGGGTGTAAAATTAGTGCAGGTTGTATAATTGGCAATGGAACAACTATAGATGTTAACTCTGTAATTTCTCATTCAATCATAGGTGAAAATGTTAACATTGGTAGAAACACATCAATTGGTCAACCTGGTTTTGGATTTTATATGAATAATAGTACAAATCTTAAAATATTTCATTCTGGAAGTGTCATAATTCAATCAAACGCCAGTATAGGTTCGAATTGTTGTATTGATAGGGGTAGCTTTAGTGACACAGTCATAGGTGAAAACACTTTTTTTGATAATCTGTGTCATGTAGCTCATAATGTGGTTGTAGGAAGAAATTGCGCTTTTGCTGCTATGACTGGTATTGCAGGTAGCACAAAAATTGGAAATAATGTGATGACCGGAGGCCAAGCAGGTATATCAGGTCATTTAAACCTAGGAAACAACATTCAAATAGCTGCTAAAAGTGGTGTATTTCACAGTCTCTCTGATGGGCAATCAGTTATGGGAAATCCTGCTATAAATAAATATAAATTTTTAAAAAAATACAAAAAATTTTATGGTAAATAGCATTAATTTTAACGAAATAAAAAAACTTATTCCTCATAGAGAGCCTTTTATATTCCTCGATGAGCTACACGATATTGAAAAATTAAAGAGAGCCACAGGAGTAAAGACCTTTAATGATAATGAAAATTTTTTTAAGGGGCATTTTCCCAAAAAACCGGTTGTTCCCGGTGTAATTCTCATTGAAATGCTTGCGCAGACAGCTGCAGCTTTAATTGCATATAGCATACAGGAAGAAACCTTTGACAAAATTGTTTATCTTATGAACATTGAAAATACTAAATTTAGAAATCCTGTCTTTCCAAATACAAAACTATTTTCAAAAGTTGAGACGTTCAGATCTCGTGGAAGGGTATGGAAATTTGATGGAGTTACTCGTGACTCAAAAAATAAAATTATATGTAATGCAACCTGGAGCGCTATGATAGTGGATCATAATTTATGAATTTAATACATCCTACAGCAATTATTTCTGATAATAGTATTATTGGAAAAAATGTAAGTATAGGTGCCTATTCTATAATTGAAGATAATGTCAAGATTGGAAATAATTGCATTATTTATCCTTCAGTGTTTATTGGAAGTAATACAGATATGGGTAAGGGAAATAAGATTTTTCCATTCTCTTCGATTGGCTCAATTCCACAAGACCTTAAATATAAAGGAGAAAAAAGCAGGCTTATAATAGGTGATAACAATATATTTAGAGAACATTGCACCGCAAACCTTGGTACCGAGGGAGATAACATGAAAACTATAATTGGTAATTCATCTTTATTTATGGTCGGAGTACATATTGCACATGACTGTAATGTTGGTAACGGTGTTATTTTTGCTAATCAAGTTACATTAGGCGGTCACGTTCAAGTGGATGATAATGCAGTGCTTGGTGGTTTATCGGCAGTTCATCAATTCTGTAAGATTGGTAAATTAGCAATGATTGGTGGTATGTCAGCTGTTGAAAATGATGTAATTCCCTATAGTTTAGCTATTGGTAATCGGGCAAAAATAACTGGCATTAATATCATAGGACTAAAAAGAGCTGGTTATGATAAATCTGTAATTAGAGAATATAGTAATGTTGTCTCAGATATTTTTTCGGGGAGTTCAATTAGCTCACAATCTAAAAAGATCAAAAAAACAGAAAATATTTTAGTTAAAGAATTAGTAAGTTTTTTAAATCAAGATAGTTCTAGAGGTATATGTAAGTATGAAAGATAAAAAGCCAATATGCATAATTGGCGGTTATGATCCTTTGTCAAATTCATTTTATAATTTTTTAAAAAAAAACGATAAATCACCAATTTTTATTAATGTTAATGGTAGGAAAATTAAAAAAAATAAATTCTACAATTTTGGAATTTTTGAGTTAAAAAAAATTTTAAATTTATTAAATAAATTTAAAGTAAATGATATTATTTTTATTGGAAAAGTAACAAGACCAAATCTTGACACATATAAAACTGATGGCGAAATTGAAAAATATATAAACTTAATATTATCATCATTCCTTGACGGAGATGGTGCGGTATTAAATGTAATTATAAAAATTTTTAGAGAAAAAGGATATAATGTAATACCAGCGAATAGTATTTCAGATACATTTACTTTGCAAAAATCAGAGATTAGTAATGCTGAGATAAGTAGCGATAAACGAGACATTGCTAAATCAGTTAAAATTTTGAATGCACTATCAAAATATGATAATGCACAATCATTAGTATGTGTAAACGGTCATATCATTGGCATAGAGGCAGTTGAAGGAACGGATGAGCTATTAAAACGAAGTTATATATTAAGAAAGAAATACAATAATATTAAAAATAAGATAGGCATATTAACAAAGATACCCAAAAAAAACCAAAGTAAATTGATTGATTTACCTGTGATTGGACCCAAAACGTTAACGTTAATTAAAAAGTCTAATCTTAATGGTCTGGCTATTAACAGAAAATACACAATTATAGAAAATAAACATAAAACACTGAAATTATTGAAAGATCTAAACTTAAGGATATACGATGTTAATAATTAGATTTATCTTGTATTTTTCTTAGATCTTTTGGCACCATATTTAAGATTATTTTGACCTGTATAAAGTTGTCTCGGCCTACCAATTTTTTGAATTGGGTCTTCAATCATTTCTGTCCATTGCGCAGTCCATCCTGCAGTTCTTGCTATTGCAAATATAACAGTGAACATTTCAGGTGGAAATCCAATAGCTTTCAAGATTATTCCTGAATAAAAATCAACATTTGGATATAATTTCTTTTCTATAAAATATTTTTCCTTTAATGCTATTTTCTCAAGATCAATTGCCAGTTTAAGTATGGGGTCATTCTTAATACCGACATGGTTTAAAACTTTTTGACAAATTCTTTTTAGGATTTTTGCTCTTGGATCATAATTTTTATACACTCTATGCCCAAAGCCCATTAACTTGAAAGGATCTTTTTTATCTTTTGCTTTATTTATGAATTTTCTTATATTTTTTGAGTGCCCGATTTCTTCTAGCATCTCTAAAGCTGCTTGATTTGCACCACCATGTGCAGGTCCCCACAATGAAGATACACCTGCCGCTATACATGCAAAAGGATTTGCACCAGAAGAACCAGCTAGTCTCACAGTTGAGGTAGAAGCGTTTTGTTCGTGATCAGCGTGTAGTATAAATATAGTATCCATTGCTTTAGAAATTATTGGTGAAACCTTAAAACTTTCTGCAGTATTACTAAAGCACATGTGTAAGAAATTTTCTGAAAACGTTAAATTATTTTTTGGAGAGACAAATGCTTGTCCTATAGAATATTTGTATGCCATTGCGCCAATAGTTGCTGATTTTGCTACTATTCTTCTAGTCGCCTCTTGTCGTTGATGTGCATCACCAATATCGAGACTATCTTGATAAAAGGAGGATAATGCACCCATGACACCAACCATCATAGCCATTGGATGCGCATCTCTTCTGAAGCCTTGAAAAAAATTTATTATTTGTTCATGTAAAAGAGTGTGCCGAGTGATTAATTTTTTATATTTCTTTAATTGCTCTTTATTTGGTAGATCACCATAAATTAAAAGATTAACAACCTCAATAAAATCACTTTTTTTAGCAAGCTCCTCTATATCGTAACCTCTATATCTTAATATTCCTTTTTCACCATCAATAAATGTTATTTTTGATTCACACGATGCTGTTGATGTAAACCCAGGGTCGTAAGTAAAAACTTTAGCTTGTGAATGTAAGCCTGAAATATCAATTACTGGCTCACCTGCTGTAGAGTCATAAACTGGTAAATCGTATGTTTTATTATTGATTGTTAACTTTGCAGATTTATTATTAGAACTCGTTTTTCTTGGCATTCGATATTTAATTAAACCATTTATAAAAATTATAAAAGAATAAAATAAATTAATATTTTCTCAAAAGTCCTATTAACTTACCTTGAATTTTTACTCTGTGGGCAGAAAGTATTCTTGTCTCATAAATTGGATTGGCACTCTCAAGCGCTATACTCTGGCCTTTTTTTCTTATTCTTTTAAGTGTCGCTTCATGATCATCTATTAACGCAACAACGATTTCTCCGTTATCTGCAATGTTTGTTTTCTTAATAAGCACTGTGTCACCATTATGAATACCTTCATTTATCATTGAATCACCTTCGACTGTTAAAGCATAACTTTCACCAATTGGCATCATTTCTTTCGGTACATCAACGGATATATCATTTTGTTGAATTGCTTCAATGGGTGTGCCTGCTGCAATTTTACCCAATAGCGGTAAAGTGCTTAATTTATTATTTTCTTCGTTATCACTTTTCACAAAGTTGCCTACTACTAAGTTATTTTTGTTCTTTTCAGATACATTTATGCTTGATATTCCATCTTTTATTATTTCCAATGCTCTTGCTTTATGGGCTAAGCGTTTAACAAAGCCACGTTCTTCAAGCGCAATAACTAATCTATGTATACCTGACTTAGACTTTAAGTTTAGCGCTGACTTCATTTCTTCATAAGATGGCGTGACACCATTTTTTCTCTGAAAGTTTTGGATATAACTTAAAAGTTCTTTTTGTTTCTTTGTAAGCATTGATTCGTTTCTTTTATTAATGTTCTACCAATGTTCTATTTAAGATTCAATAAAAAAAAATTATTTAATTTCAGTATGTTAAGTTATTTATATAATTTTTTAATTTAATAATTTACTAATCTTGAGGGGAAGATCACTAGATGATTTCATTAGATATTCTCCTATTAAGAAATTATTAACAGTTGTGGCCTTAAGAATCTTATCAATATCATTTTTTTTATTAAATCCACTTTCAGAAATAACTAATTTATCGGTATTTTTTAAATATTTTGATAAAGCAATTGTTGTATTTAAGTCGGTAACAAAAGTATTTAAATTTCTATTATTTATACCAATTATTTTTGAATTCATCTTTTTAGCTATTTCAAGTTCTTCATAATTGTGTACTTCAATAATTGTGTCCATTTCTAATTCTAAAGCAATTTTGTCAAATCTATCAGCAACATCTTTGCTTAACATTGACAGTATAATTAATATACAATCTGCCCCATGCAATTTACTCTCATAAATTTGGTAGTCATCGACTATAAAATCTTTTCTCAAAATTGGAATTGATGTTTTATTCCTAATTTCGATTAGATCATTAATGTGTCCTCCAAAGTATTTTTCATCTGTTAGAATTGAAAGACAAGAAATATTATTTTTTTCGTAAATATCGGCAATTTTTATTATATCAACTTTTTCGTTTACAAATTTACCAAGAGAGGGACTAGCTTTTTTAATCTCACCGATAATTGAAATTTCTTTGTTTTGACTATTTAATTTATTATAAAATGAAATATTCTTTTTTAAATTTGTTTTTATTTTTAATTCTATTTCTTTTTGTGAAACAGTACTTTTTTGCTTACTTACAAAATCTAATTTGTATTCATAAATTTTTTTTAAAATAGACATTAGCTATTTGTGAACTCTGAAAGTTTTCTAATCATTCTTAGTGGTTCTTGACTCTTTATAGTTTTCTCAACTTCTTTCATTGCTTTATATATTCTATTTTTATTAATTTTTTCAGAATTATTTAACATAATTCCGAATACTGAATTTATACAGACTGTGTAATAAAATGAATCTTTCTTGCCACTGAATATTTCTAAAATCCGATTCGCATTAAATTCAGCATTTTTACCAATAATTTCTTTTTTTATTGTTTTAGGAAAATCAAAATCACGCGGGTCAAAATAAAATTCACCATTTTTTCTTGTAAACAACAAATTTGATCCATCTAATGAAATTTCATCATTTCCATCAAATCCAGATATAAGGCAAACATTTTTATTTTCTTTCTCAAAAATTTTTTTGTATATTTCAAATACATCTTTTGAATATACGCCAACAATTTGATTTCTAACTTTAGCGGGGTTTAACAGAGGTCCGAGCATATTGAATATTGTTCGTATGCCTAATTGCTGTCTTACATTTGCAACATATTTCATTGCAGGGTGGTGATTAGGAGCAAACATAAAACAGATACCTATTTTTTTGAGGCAAGACTCTATTTTAGATATATTCATATCAATATTAATTTTTAATGCTTTGAGAACATCTGCAGATCCACATTTGGATGTTAACGCTCGATTTCCGTGTTTTGCAATAGGTATGCCACACGCAGCCAATACAAAAGCTGTTGCAGTTGATACATTTAAGCTATTTTTTCCGTCTCCACCAGTTCCGCATGTATCCATTGATTTTTTTGGTGATTTAACAACATTCATCTTGGCCCTCATAACATCTAATGCCCCAATAATATGATGTGGTTGGATACCCGATCGTTGCAAAAGAGATAAAAAAGAACTAATTTGAGTATCATTTATTTTTCCACTCATAATTAGTTTGAAAGCATCTTTAGTTAATTTTAGATCTAACGTATTGTCATATGCGTGTTTTATATATATTTTGAACTTTTGATTCATACGTTTAAAAAATTTTTAATAATTTTTTTTCCATACGGTAATGATGCAATACTTTCTGGATGAAATTGAACTCCATAGCATGGATATCGCTTATGTTCTATTCCCATAATAACCTTTACATTGTTATCAAAAGTATCTGAAATTATTTTAAAGTCATTTGAAAGTGATTTATTTTTTATAATTAGACTATGGTATCGTGTTGCTTCAAATTTATTTGGAATATTTTTGAATATCTTGGAGCCAAGATTTGAAACACGCGAAGTTTTTCCATGCATAATTTTTGAGGCTTTAACAACTTTCGCTCCAAATGCTTGTCCAATAGCTTGATGCCCAAGACAAACTCCTAATATTGGTTTTTTATCATAAAATTCTTTTATCAAACCAATACATATGCCCGCTTCAGTAGGCGTACAGGGTCCTGGCGAAATTATAATTTTTTTTGGATTTAATTTTGAGATTTTTTTAAGTGATATTTTGTCATTTCTATATACCTGTACGTTATGACCAAGTTCTTCAACATAGTGAACAAGATTATAAGTAAAGCTATCATAGTTATCTATTATCAAGATCATGCTTCATTACCCAAAACAATTGCGGCGGCATTTAATACTGCCTTAGCTTTATTAACTGTCTCAGCATACTCAAGTTCAGGATTACTATCGTAAACCACACCACCTCCGGCTTGGACATAAAGCTTCTTACCTTTAATAATTCCTGTTCTTAAAACTATGCATGTATCCATTTCACCCTCTGGAGATATATAACCAATTCCACCAGCATAAATACCTCTTTTTTCATTTTCAAGCTCATCAATTATTTCCATAGCTCTAATTTTCGGTGCCCCGGAAACTGTCCCAGCCGGAAATCCAGCCATTAAAGCAGCAATTGGAGTTACTCCTGCTTTTATTTTTCCAGTTATATTTGAAACAATGTGCATTACATGAGAGTATTTCTCAATTATAAATTTTGCAGTTACAGAAACAGTGGATTTTCTTGAAACTTTTCCTACATCGTTTCGACCAAGATCTAAAAGCATTAAGTGTTCCGCTATTTCTTTCTTATCAGACAAAAGATCCATTTCATTTTTTTTATCTTGTTCCATATTATTTCCTCTAGGCCTAGTACCTGCAATTGGTCTTATGGTTATTATATTTGATCTAAGTCTTACAAGAATTTCTGGACTTGAACCTACAATTCTTACATTTGGCAAATTAAAAAAATACATAAATGGTGATGGATTTGTCTCTCTAAGAACTTTATACAATGAGCTACTTTTAGCTTTATAATCTATTTCAAATCTTTGACTTGGGACGACTTGGAATATATCACCATTTTTAATATAAGATTTTGCCTTATTAATATTTTTAATAAATTTTGATTTTAAAATATTAGATTTAATTTTTATTTTTTTTGTATTACTAAATTTTATTGAATGCAACTTATTCTCTAATTTTAATTTATTCTCAATTTTATTTATTTGATTAACAATATTTGAGTAATCACTTTTTTTAGTATTTTCAGAGATGCAATGTCTTAGAATGAATAGAGCTTTTGAAAAATTGTCATAAATTATTAATATTTCTGGTACAAATAGAATAATATCAGGTGTATTTAGTTTGTCCTTTTTTTTGTGTTTTGAAATTTTTTCTACGTTATAAATATTTTCATAAGATAAGTATCCAAAAAAAGATCCAGCCATTGGAGGCAAATTTTTATTTTTTTTAAACTTGAAATCTCTTATTATCTTATCAATTTTTGTTAACGGATTTCCTGATAGAATAAATTTTTTTTCTTTATTTATGTTATTCAAGTATAATGTCTTATTTATTAATTTTATTGTATTAATTGTATTAAAACCACAGATTGAGTATCTTCCTTTTTCTTTACCTTTTTCAACCGACTCATATAAAAAACTGAATTTATTTTTTTCTACTAAATTAATAAATTCAGGTATTGGATTATAATTAAATTTTTTAATATACTTATTAAAAATAAAATTTGATTTATTTTTTAATTCATTTTCAAATTTATTTTCACTGTGAGAAAAAGTCATTATATGAACAGTTTATCAATATTTTGATAATATATTTCATATTTTGAATTTTTGATTATTTCATTTGCTATCATTGTTCTTAGATTAATATTATATTCTTCTTCAATATTTTGTGACACTGTCTTAAATATAGTATCAGATATTAAATCATTTGGTTTCTTTATCTTATGGATGAAACCAATTCCAATTTTTCCATTCTCTAAAGTAATTTTTAGAGCATTATTTTTATTAGCATTGAAAATTTCTTTAATTGAGTCTTTATTGAAGATTTTACTTTCTCTTATTATATTATCTTGTGTAACAATATTGTAATTGTTTTTAAGAGCAAAATCTTTAAAAGCCTTCAAACCCTTAAATTGTATTTCTATTAACGCCTTATCAATAAGTGAAACTATTTTTAAATTTTTTTCATTAATTTTATAGTCACTAATGACATCATTTCTTATATCACTTAGTGATGGTATGTAAGATTTCTTTATTTCTTTGATTGTATAAATATAGGCTCTATTTTCATTTATTATTACGTTTGAAGTGAATCCAACTGGACTGTCCTTATCTATCTTTTCATTTGTTTGAATTTCACTTATTAATTGATTTAGCGGAATAGCTTTATTTTTTTTAATTTTTAATTTTTCACTAATTTCTTGAAGGCTATAATCGTTAATAAGCATATCATCTGCTTGGTTGACTGTTTCATCGTAATCTACAAATGCTTGTTCTATGGATAAATAATCACTTATATCATTTTTTACTTCACTCAAACTTTTAATTTTTTCTTTACTAATCCTTTTTACTTTGAATACATAATAACCAATTTCCTCAATGTTAATTGGTTTACTTATTTCATTGAGGTTTAATTCATAGATTAAATTCGTAACGTCTTCAGAAAATGTTTCGCCAGTAAAGCCTAAGATTTTATTTAATTTTATATTATTTTGTTCAATAAATTTATTAAGCTTATCTTCAGTGCCATTATTAAAAATATTATAAAAATCTTCTGCTTTGTCTATATTTGAAAATCTTGCAAATTCAATATCTCTACTTTCTTTTTTAGTATACTGGCCGAGATTTGAATTGTAATAATTAAGAATTTCTTCATTACCTATCTCAATGTTCGACTTAAAATCATCTAAATCAATTTTAATATAATCTACAATTGTTTCTTCTGGAA
>CACFGR010000027.1 GCA_902565955.1 uncultured Pelagibacteraceae bacterium
TTCCCCAACAAAAAAAATTTGTTCTTATTACTATTGCATCAGAATTTTTAAATAAAACTGCTTTTTCACCTTGGTATTTGGTTTTTCCATATACATTTATTGGATTGCAATTCACACCCTCTTGTAAAAACTTTGAATTACCAGAACTAACATGGTCTGTAGAAATGTGAACCAACTTTATTTTTAGCTTATTAGTAATTTCTGCTATTTTTTCTGCTAATTCAACGTTGATTTTTTTTGACAAAGATGGATTTTTCTCACAGTCTTCTATATTCGTATACGCTGCACAATTAAAAAGAATATTTGGTTTAATTCGCTTGATTAGGCAATCGAATTTTGGGTCAAAAAAATTATTTAATTTATAAGTTTTAACTCCAGGAAATTTTATTATTTTTTTGTGCAGCAATAGTGTAACTTCGTTCCTAGCTGAAAGAAGTAACGCTAAATTAATTCCTAGTATGCTAGAACCACCTATAATTAATATTTTTGATTGCACAAAATATATACGCTATACAATATCAGACATATTAATTTTCAACCATTTTTTAAGTTGTGATACTGACATCCAATCACTATTTAAATCTGAAGAATAAACAAAATCTTTCTTTACTAATTTGCCATTTTTGATCCTTTTTTTGTCGTTTTCCCAGTTATAGAGCGATGGTAATATTTTGAAATAATCATCATACTCATAAGTATATCTTGCATCCTCTTTTCCGATCATCTGTTCATGAATCTTCTCACCTGGCCTTACGCCTATAATTTTATGTTTAGCATTTGGAGCAACTGCCTTAGCCATCTCTGTAACAAGCATTGAAGGTATTTTTTTTACATAAATTTCTCCTCCTTTCATGTCATTAAAAGCATGCCATACTAATTTTACTCCTGCTTCTAAAGATATCATAAATCTTGTCATTCTTTTATCAGTAATGGGAATAATTCCTTTTTTTCCTTGATCTATAAAAAAAGGAATAACCGAACCTCTTGAGTTCATTACATTTCCATATCTAACAACACTGAATTTTGTAGCTTTCTTCTCAAGTTCTGCATTTGAAGCAATAAATAATTTATCTGAGGCAAGTTTTGATGCTCCATATAAGTTATGAGGATTACTTGCTTTATCTGTAGACAAAGCAACTACTTTTGATATTTTTTTTTCAATACAAGCTTCTATGACATTCATAGCTCCAACTACATTGGTTTTAATACATTCAAACGGATTGTACTCAGCTGTAGGAACAATCTTAGTTGCAGCTGCATGAACTACAAAGTCTACATCATCTAAATATCTCAACAAACTACTTTTATCTTTTACATCACCAATAACAAATTTTATTTTTTTTTCATTCTTGAATTTTTCATTCATGAAGTATTGTTTCATTTCATCTCGAGAAAAAACTATTATTCTCTTTGGGTTCATTTTCTTTAAAGTAAGTTTTACAAACTTATTTCCAAAAGATCCTGTTCCCCCTGTGATAAGAATAGTTTTATTTTTCACTTTTCCTATGGCCTTCTTGTCTGACGTAAGATATAATTAATAAATAAAATAGAGAGAATTGCTGCAAATCCTAGAAAGAAAGAGAACATAATATAAAATACTTTACTGATTGATATTGGCTCTACTAAAATCGCATTCTTCGACCCGCTTTTAAATATTCCTAAAAAGTCATTTTTTTTCTTAAGTAACTCTATCAAATTTTGATTTTTTTCTAATTTAGTTTGGGATATTTTAATATCCTCTTTTAATAATTCACTTAGATCTTTCGCCCGACTGTATGATTCTAATATAATTTCTATAATTTCCCTTCGAGTTTCTTCAATTTCTTCTCTTGCCATGGGAATTATGTTTGTCTCTTTTAATAATTTCAATTCATGTTTTAATACATCGCTATCAATTACATTAATAATGCCAGGATTAATTTTGTATCCCTCGTATAATTGAATAAGAGCAAACTCGACAATTATGTCGTCAGTATTTTTTACTAAAGATGTATCATCATTTTGACTTTCAATAGCTTTTTCCAAAGAATTTTTAAAATCGTCAATATGACTCTCATTTATCTGATAAAGATTTTGTAATTTCATTTGCAGAGAACCAATGTCACCCTTAACTATTACATCAAGGTTTTTAGATGATTGTGAGTTTGAATAAGCTAAATAGTTTTTAAGCTCTTCTGATTTCTCATTAAGTAATTTTTTCTTTTCTTCAATATTAGTTTTAATTAGATAGTTGATGTCTTTGATTAAAGAAATTTTTTGTTTCTTGTATTTAGATACTATGCTCATTTCGGTAAGTTCAATTTTTCGTTCAAAATCTTTTTCTGACTCAAGAATATTTGTAGAATAAAAACTTATGATATTTTTATAATTATCAATTATTTGGTATTTATAATCGTGTGAGAAACTTTTATCTTCATTTAGTGCCTCATTGGTAATAATTTGCTCAAAATTTTGATTAAATTGAACAAGAATTTCACTTTCATCATCAGCTGCATAAGAAATCATGAATCTAGTTTCATCTGTCACCTGAATATCATCAAAGCTAATAAGCTGATTAAATTCATCGTTAAATAGAGTTGAGTCTTTATAGTTTATAAATGTTATTTTGGCAGTTGGTCTGAAAATATATTCAGAGTAGTAAAAACCAATTAGAATTGAGACTAAAGTAGTTGATATAATAATTATTTTATTATTCAAAAAATAATTAAGCAAGTCTGACAAATTTATATTTACCGAAGTTTTTTCCATTAAATATTATGAAATAATTATTATTACAAATTAAGTTTAGGTATAATTGTAATATAGTATTTATACAATATTTAATTTTCTTTCCTTCGAAAAAAAAGAAAACTAATATTAGTATTTTTTATTGGCCTTTCAAAATCTAATAATTTAAAATTGTTTTTTTTAAATTCATGCACATAAAATCTAGGATATTCTTGTGAATTTTCTTGAACAAGTAAACAAATATATTTTGAGGCAACACGACACATCTCATGAATTATATCAAATGATGGGTGTATAAGTTCTATCGTAGCTCCGACAGAATATACCATTTTATATTTACTATCAGATGAATTAATTAGAAAATTCTGAAAAAGATCATGCTTTTTGTTTGTAACTTTAGAACAATTAGGAAAAGCTTTATCAAAAGTATCTAAAGCACTTTTCATTATGTCAACGCCATTTAAGTTTTTATAACCATGGTTATATAGATAATTTAAGTGTCTTCCAGAATTGCAACCTAAGTCAAGAATAGAGTCATCTTTGTTTTTACATACAGAAATTATTTTTTTTAAAAGTATTTCGTCAATTTCTGGTCTCAATTCAATAAAATGTGTAGGATCACGATAGGCTCCCGACTTTCCCTCTTTCCATGATATAGCATTAGTTATTCTAGGCCAAAAAAATATTATTTTAGATAAAATAGAGGGATTATAATCGTCTTCCAAGAAGGATTTATGGTCTTTTTCATTTATAACCCACTTGTACAAAAATCTGGGAATTAAGAAACTATTAATAAATTTAATAATTAATATTTTCATTATAAATCTTTTTGGCAGGTAATGTATTCCACTAAGTTTCGTACATAGTTATTTGCGAGTTCATCTTTATTATCAATCTCATCAAAGTTTTTCCATTGAATCGGAATTGATCTAAAACAATAAGGCTGAATTAAATTTAAAAAATTTTTCACATCTTGCATCACTACATGTTTAGTTTTTACATTAATAAAGTTTAATATTTCTTGATAGACAGTACTATTGTCAAAATGAAAATTGCTACCACAAAATGAGTACCAAGGATAACCGAATGTTATTATAGGTTTATTCATTTTAAGAGTTTCCCAACCAACACTTCCAGTTATCGTTGCAACTCCTAGAGAATTTTTTATCAATTTTCTTGAATCGTACTTAATATCTATAAGTTCTACATTTTTTATCTTCGCAATCTCTTCATAGTAATTACCAAGCCTTTCGTTATACTTAAACATTGAATTTTCAGGAGGCCATTTTATGAAATGAGATGGATGCTCTTTAACATATATCTTAATATCATCTTCCAAGACTAAAGAAAGTTTCTTAAGTGCTAAAGTTTGGTCAGCAAATTCAAGTCCTTCTGGCTGAGAAGTTCTCTCCGGTTGGTCATGTAATGCAAAATAAATATATTTACTATTAATTTTTGGAGATGTTGAATATGAATTATATCTTTTAATTTTTTTATTTATTCTAAAAATATTATTTATATAAAAATATACTTTTACGAAACTTTTTATATCATTATTACAGTAAAAACTACTATCGTGCCACTTATTGTATTTATTGGTAAAGATTAAAAAAAAGAAAAAACGTAAATAGCGTAGCATGAGTAAGGCGTCAGCGTGCAATTTCTTTGTAACACTTTTATCTTGAACAATTGTTGAGAAATTTTCTCTAATTTTTTTTATATGCAATGACTCATTTTGATTAAATAATTCTAATGTATCACCATGGTTATTGATATTTTTTTCTTTTTTTAAAAATATTTGCTCATATCTCCAATCAGATCTAAAAAAATAAATATTTGAAGAATCTGTTTTATGAAGAATTATTGTTTCAACTTTATAATATCTTGCAACAAAAAAACTTATAATATCCCATCCAAAATGTGGAGTAGATCCATAACAAATATGAGTTATTCTGTTTGAACTAAAGATTTTTGAAAATAATAAACAGATCTCACGAAATAAATATTTTCGTTTATTAATTGACTGACTTTTGATAGATAATCTATCCATAGTACTCATAAAATAGTGTTCACATTCGTGCATTTTTTTAAAATCAAAATTTTTATCTTCCTTAAGTTCATAAGGGCTTATTAATGCTTCTTTAACACTTAATTCGTTATAAAGTTTTGATACATCGATATAGATAATTTCATCTGTATTCTTAATCTCTGCTTTTTCATGGAAATATAATGCTGCTATGTTTATTTTATTGTCTTGTAATTTTTTTACCAAATAATCAGATTCAGGTTTCCCATATGGCATCATAATATTTATTTCATTAGTTGATTTCATTTTTTATAAATTTAGGACCTTATTGCTTTCTTTGAGCAATTCTCTGTTATGTGAAATGAATATAATGGTGATATCCGTATATGATTTTATAAGATTGATAATTTTATCTTCATTTTCAGGATCAAGCGAGTTAGTTGCTTCATCAAATACAATTATTTGGGGCTTATTATATAATGCCCTTGCAATTCCAATCCTCTGAAGTTGTCCACCAGATATTCTTGAACCGAGCTCACCAACACAAGTATTAATTCCATTAGGCAATGTATTAATAAAATCATCAAGTTTTGCTGCACTTACTACCTCCTTTAATCGATTGTCAGAGATAGTTTCGTCGTCAATGCCAAAAGCAATATTTTTCTTTATTGTATCATCTAATAAATAAATAGACTGCGGTACATATCCAATAATAGATCTCCAACTCTGAGTAAATTCTTCTAAGTCTCTTCCATCAACAGTAATATTTCCTTCAGAAGGTTTTAATAATCCTACTAATAAATGTACTAAAGTACTTTTACCTTTTCCACTTTCGCCATTTACCTTAACAACCTCACCTTTATTAATTGTAAAATTAATATTATTAAGCACTCTGTCTTCAGAGTTTTTATAACTAAAACTGAGGTTATTTAACATTATAGTTTTCTCAAAAATTGGCTTTTCATTTTTTTGTTCATTAAATTTAATTTCGTTTAAGTTTTGATTTTTTTCCAATTCAAATTCTCTATGAATAATATCAACACCCTTAAAAGCGAATCTAATTTCCTGTAAAGAACTGAGAATTTTATTAGCTGAAGGCATTAATCTTACTCCTGCCACAGCATAAACACTTACTACCATTAATAATTCATAGGGCTCACTACTAATAATGATAATTGATATACTTATGGAAACAAATAATATTATTGAAAGCATTTCATAAAATTGCTTCGAAAGAGATTGTAGAAAGAATACATTTCTTTTTATTTTTTCACTTGAATTATTGTTTAATAAAAATCTTTGTAAAAAAATAGAAACTTTATTATAAATTTTAATTTCTTTTATTCCTTGGAAACCCTCAAGAATATTTTTTAGTTTTTGTCCTTCATAATTAATAAGATCTTCTCCAGCTTTTTTTAATTTTTTTCGAAAGAAAAAATAATATAGTCCTGACGCCGCTACTCCAATGCAAGTCAATAGTAAAGTACTAAAAAAATTTATATATAGAAGTAAAACAAAAATTCCACATATTATAATTATCTCAGTAATTAATACTATTGTGATTTTTACAGCATTAACACATTGGTTTATTTGTCTATCAATATTATTTAGCAATTCTGAAGAGTTTTTTCGTAAATGAAATTCATAATTGGCTGTTAAATAGAAATTTAAAAGCCTCTTAGCAAAATCAATTTGAACGAGCATACCAAACCTGGCTTGCAACCAACTCAAAAGAATTGCATACAAACTTTTAAATAAGAAAATTGAAAGTATTCCTATAAGAAAGATCAGTATTAATACATTTTTATCAGGGTCACCTAATAAATTTGATACATAGTCAATATAAATATTATTTTCTGAAGATATAATTAGATAAATTAATGGTATAACAGAGCCAATCCCAAGAAGCTCTAGCCCCATGGCAATAAAACTTAACAAAATGAGTATAATCAAATATTTTTTATTATCTGTATTTAAAAGGTTGTATATTTTGAATATTGAACTCATAAATACATTAGGAGTTAAATTCTTCTAATTCCATGATTGTCTTATTATATAAATCCCATTGACCAACATCATTAAAAGAATTTTGGCTTATAGGATACACACCTATGGTATATTTTTTTTTGAAAGCTTCTTCTATTAATTGAGGAAAATCGAATGATCTATTATTTGGTATTAAATCAACTATTTCAGGATTTATTAAATAAAGTCCTGTGACTATTAAACTATCAGTTGATGGCTTTTCAACAAGGTCTAATAAATTACCATTTTTATCAACCTTGCAGACTCCATAAGGAATAGTTGATCTTTTAAGCGAAGCAACCATAGTAATTACATTTTTATTTTTTTTATGAAAATTGATTATATCCTCATAGTTTACATTTATTAGCACATCACAATTTATGAGAAAGAAAGGCTTATTAAATTTCCTTTTTAATAAACTTAAGGATCCAACTGTTCCCATAGGAAAAGTTTCTTCAAGATAATTTATTTTAAAAGAGTTTTTATTTTGATTGAAATAGGCTTTTACCATTTCACTTTTCTCGTTCAATGAAACTGTAAAATCTTTTACACCATAATTCTTAAAATTTGTCATAATCAATTTTATTACTGGCTCGTCTCCAATTGGAATTAGAGCTTTAGGAAGTACTCTTGTAAAAGGGTCCATTCTAGTCCCTTTACCACCTGCCATGATAATTACATGATTACTGATTTTTTTCTTTGTGTTTTTTGTTTTTACGATTTTAAAATTATTTCTGTATAGAACATTTACTAAATTATTTGCATTTAACACAGGTAAAAAATCAATTTTATATTTCTTAAAAATATTAATAATGTCAGCGTCAGAACTTTCTTTTGTAACATATTGGAAGTTCTTATTTATATAGTTTCCAATTGGATCATCAATATTATATCCTTTAAAAATTAATCTTCTAAAATCACCTTCAGTGAAAATTCCAAGTATTTTTCGATAAGACTTATTTTTACAAATAACGATTTGTATTTGTTTATTATTCATGTGAATCACCACATCTCTAATAGACATTGACTCGTTTACAATAAATCTATCAGTTTTTTTCATTAAGACGATATAATTAAAATTGTCTATTTTTTTTTAGAAGAAACTCTGCATACTTAAAATCATCTAAATTATTAATATCTACAGACTTATAATGAGACATTAAATAAGCATACGACTTATTGGAAAAATAAGATTTGTACTTAATTAAATTTTTTAAATTTAAAACATATATCGACCCATTAGGAGTATAATAAGGTTTGAATTCTTGTCGATTCATTGCTTTTTTAAGTTTTTTATTTTTGCTGATCATCATTTTTAACTTTTTATTTAAATTAAACATCGCAAATGGTGCAATTGAGGTTTCGCAACATGATAGTACTGAGTCAGCTTTTTTTCTATAAAATAATTTAATTGCTTGATCAATATCATTAGCATCTCTGATTGGCGAGGTAGGTTGCAACACTACAAAATTATCACTTTGAAAATTAAATAATTTTTGTAATTTTTTCATGGAATAAATATAATTATCAATTGCTTTAGATTTATCCGTAGCTAAATAGCGGGGCCTTAGGAATGGTACATCCGCACCATGTTTTTTTGCTATATTAGCAATTTCTTTTGAGTCAGTAGATACTATTATCTTGCTTATTAGCGTTGCTTTTCTTGCAGCTTTAATTGTCCATACAATTAATGGTTTTCCATTTAGTAACCTAATATTTTTCTTTTTAAGACCTTTAGATCCGTATCTAGCTGGTATTATAGCTATCATTGATTTTAAAAAAATTAAAAATCTTTAAATTTAATTAATTCATCAAATTTAATATTTCTTTTAGCTCTTTTACCTAAAATATATTTAAGTGACTCTGGACTAAGTCCATATCCTGGTCTTTTAAAATTAAGCATTCCTTTTTTAAATATCTCTCCCTTTTTAATATTTTTAGATGCAACAATACTTCTTCTAAACTCATCAATTCTCTCTTTATTTTCTATTCTATTTATACGTCCATCTCCTAATGACTGATATATTTGCTTACCTCCGTTGACAATTGTTAAAAGATCTAATTCGTCGGCTGATATTTTATGGTCCCATCCTTCCATTTTTTTATCTAATGTAAAATGTTTTTCAATTATTGTGGCGCCTAGAGCAATTGCTGCTAAAGCAACATTCGTTCCTTTTGTGTGATCAGAAAAGCCCACTGGATATGGATAAAGTTTTTTTAATGTTCTTATTTTTTTAAGATTTATATCTTTATTTTTTGGAGGATATATCGATACACAATGAAGGATTATTATTTTTTTATTTCCCATTTTTTCAATTAAATTTATAGCCTTATCAATTTCTGACAAACTCGCCATGCCTGTCGAAATAATTATTGGCTTTTTCTGTAGGGCTATATGTTCTAAAAGAGGATAATTATTTAGATCCATTGAAGCAACTTTTATAAATTCAACATTTAATTTATTTACCAAAAAATCTACTTCTGCTGTTGAAAATGGTGTCACTGCAAAATCAATGTTTATTTTTTTACAATATTTTTTCAACTCAATTAAATCTTTTTCTGTAGTTGCATATTTTTCAACAATTGTCTCAAGATTGGTATCGGTCTGATTTCTGTAATCATCATTCATAAAATAATTTTTTTTATACACAATATTTGAAAAGACAGAACTTTTCGTCCACGACTGAAACTTTACGCAATTAGCACCAGAACTTTTTGCGACATCAATAAGCTTTTTTGCTAATTTTAGGTCACCATTATGATTAGCCCCTATTTCAGCAATGATGTAGGGCTTGCTATTTTGGTTAAGTACAT
>CACFGR010000028.1 GCA_902565955.1 uncultured Pelagibacteraceae bacterium
ATAAGTGATGAAGAATGGGGCAAGTATCTTTTTTTCAGAGAAAATCCAAAAGGAACCCATTTTGAAAGATGGACTCACGATCATGGATGCAGACGATGGTTTAATGTAATGAGAGACACTGTCACAGATCAAATAATAAAAACATATAAAATGGGTGAAGCGAAGCCGGAGATATCAAATGAGTAATCAAAATAGGACAATTTACGGCGGTAAAGTCAATAGGGAAAAGCCAATTAACTTTGTTTTTAACGGAAAGTCTTATATTGGGTATCAGGGTGATACGTTAGCTTCTGCGTTATTAGCTAACGATGTTCATTTAATAGGTAGAAGTTTTAAGTATCATCGCGCAAGAGGAATATTAACTGCAGGTTCAGAGGAGCCAAATGCAATTGTTCAATTAGGACTTGGAGCACGAACAGAGCCAAATATTCGTGCAACAGAAGTAGAGCTTTATGAAGGTCTAGAAGCTTCTAGTCAAAATTGTTGGCCATCAGTTAATTTTGACATTGGAGCAATGAACAACTTTCTATCAAGAATATTCCCTGCAGGTTTTTATTACAAAACATTTAAATGGCCTCCAAGCATGTGGTTATTTTATGAGCATTTCATAAGAAAAGCTGCTGGGTTAGGTCAGTCACCTACAGCAAAAAACCCAGATAGATATGAACAGAAATTTTATTACACTGATATCACTATTGTAGGTGGTGGCATCTCAGGTTTACTCGCAGCTTTGGGCGCAGGTCGATCGGGGTGTAAAGTTTTGCTTATAGATGAAAATCCCGAATTAGGAGGATATCTCCTCGATTATAATTTTAGTATCAATGAAAAAGACGGAAAAAAATGGCTGAAAAAAATCATAGATGAATTAAACAGCTTAGCTAATGTTGTAATTCTCAAAAGAACCACCGCAATGGGGTATTATGATTACAACTATTTAACGGCTTTAGAAAAAGTTACTAATCACCATGTAGAATTTTCAAGCACTTTACCAAGAGAGAGATATTGGCGCATACGTTCAAAAAAAGTTATTTTGGCACAAGGAGCTTTTGAAAGACCACTTGTTTTTGCCGACAATGATAGACCTGGTATCATGATGGCATCTGCAGGTCAAAAGTATCTCTCTAGGTACGGAGTATTACCAGGTAAGTCAGTCGTACTTTTTACAAACAATGACCATGCTTATTTAACTGCTTTTGAGTTTGTTGAAAAGGGGGCTAAAGTAACGGTCGTAGATACAAGAGATCTTTTAAATGCAAGAATTAGTGAAAAATGTAAATCATTAAATATAACAGTTTTTAAGTCATATTCAGTTATTAAGACCTATGGTGATAAGAAAGTAAATAGAATAGAAATACAGCAAGTTGATAAAAATCAAAATCAACTAATAGGAGAAGTTGAAAACATTCATACTGATTGTGTATTAATGTCTGGTGGTTGGAATCCAGCAGTCCAACTGTTTAGCCAATCAAGAGGTAAACTAAAATATGATCTAAAGATAAACACTTTTGTTCCTGATAAAATTATCGAAAACCAAAAAATAATTGGTTCGAATAATGGTCAGTTTAATCTGCAAGAAAATCTTAATGATTCATTTGAAGCAGGAATAGCAGCAGCTAATGAGCTTAATTTCAATAGCGTTGAAAAAGTTAATTGGACTGGAAAAGAAGAGATAGAGTTCACACATTCTGATGTTGAGCCATATATGTTAGGTAAGAAAAAAGTTACAAAAGGATCTAAACACTTCATTGATTTTCAAAACGATGTAACTGCTGCAGATATTTTTCTAGCGCAACGAGAAGGCTATATCAGTGTAGAACATACAAAAAGATATACAACAACTGGAATGGGCACTGACCAAGGAAAAACATCCAATGTTAATGCATTGGCTTTAATGTCTCATATTCATAATAAACCTGTCGACGAAATAGGTCACACAACTTTTAGACCGCCTTATGCTCCTCAGACGATTGGAGCTATAGCCGGAAGAAGCGTTGACAAGCTTTTTGACCCTGAACGAAAAACATCAATGCATGAATGGCATGTTGAAAATAAAGCTGTATTTGAGGATGTTGGGCAATGGAAAAGGCCATATTATTTTCCACAAAACAAAGAGGATATTCAACAAGCAGTTAAAAGAGAATGTTTAGCAGTAAGAAATAGCTTGGGCATATTAGATGCATCAACCCTTGGAAAGATTGATCTACAAGGACCTGATGCCGCCAAATTCCTCAATATGATTTATACAAACGCTTGGTCAAAACTTGAAATTGGCTCATGCAGATACGGATTAATGTGCAATGAGCATGGCATGATATTTGATGATGGGGTTACAAGTAGGTTGGGAGAAAATCATTATCACATGACAACGACAACTGGTGGCGCTGCGAGAGTAATGTCCTGGTTAGAAGAATTTCTACAAACAGAATGGCTTGATATGAAAGTGTTTTGCACCTCAGTTACTGAACAGTGGGCTGTGCTGTCTATATCAGGACCAAATTCAAGAGAATTTTTAAAAGATTTAACAAATATTGATTTATCAAAAGAAAATTTTCCATTCATGAAATTTAGAGAAGGAGAAGTTTGCGGAGTTAAAGCAAGAATATTCAGAATTAGCTTTACTGGAGAGTTAAGCTATGAGGTTAATATTCCTGCACGTTATGGACGTTATGTTTGGGAAAAATTTATGGAACATGGAAAAAAATACAATATTACTCCATATGGTACAGAGACAATGCATGTATTGCGAGCTGAGAAAGGATTTATAATCGTTGGACAAGATACAGATGGAAGTGTCACACCAAGTGATATGAATATGGATTGGATCGTTTCAAAGAAGAAAGAAGATTTTCTTGGAAAGAGATCCTTTACGAGACCTGATACCGTTAGACATGATAGAAAAAAATTTGTTGGGCTCTTAGTTAATGACAAAAAAACAATTCTTCCAGAAGGATCTCATATTGTTGAAAAGGCATTAAAGCAGCCACCGATGAAAATGTTAGGACATGTTACATCTAGTTATTACAGTCCTACTTTAGGTTATCCAATCGCTCTAGCGATGTTAAAAGATGGTTTTAGTAAAATGGGTGAACAAGTAGTTGTGCCACTTATGAATGGCAAGATTATTGAGGCTACTGTGACAGATACAATATTCTATGACAAAGAAGGAAAGAGAAATAATGAGTAATCAACCATATATTTTTTCCCCTCTTGCACAAAAGGAAAAAATTACTTCGAATAATATTTCACTGGAGCTAATTGAGTTTCTAGGAAAAATTAATTTGAGATTAAAAGAAAATGATGCTC
Source organism: uncultured Pelagibacteraceae bacterium (assembly GCA_902565955.1). Taxonomy (GTDB): domain Bacteria; phylum Pseudomonadota; class Alphaproteobacteria; order Pelagibacterales; family AG-422-B15; genus CACNXQ01. The sequence goes on from CACFGR010000028.1 coordinate 3,304, forward strand.
AAGCAAGAAATGCATTAGAAAATTACCTTACATACAGTCTTCCCAAAAGTGCTGGTGAAGTCACTGGAAACAATCAGACTAGAGTATTGTGGCTAGGACCAAATGAATATTTGTTATTAAGTGAAGATGATAAAAAAGACAATATTATCAATGAATTAAGAGAAATACTTTCTGATTTATTCTGTGCAATTACCGATGTATCTGATTATTATTTGACGATGAGGCTTAGTGGCCCAAAAAGTATTGAAGTCTTAACAAAAGCCTGCCCTCTTAATTTTGATCTATATCTTACAAAAGGTAATTCTTGCGCTCAATCATATATAAGTAAGGCAACAGTCCTCATTGACAGATTATCAGATGACCTAGTTTTTGATATATCAGTTAGATGGAGTTTTGCTGATTATTTATGGGATTGGTTAGCGGATTCAAGCAATGAATTTATTTTAAACAAATAGTAATTATTGTGAAAGTATCATTATTACTTGCCTTATCTCGATCAGTTTTTAAAAAATGCCCGCAATGTGGAGAAGAAAAAATTTATAAGCAATATTTGAAACTGAAGCCTAATTGCAATAATTGTGATGAAAAGCTCTCAATTTATAGAACGGATGATTTTGGTCCTTGGCTTACAATTATTATTGTTGGACACATCATTGTTCCTTTAGTTCTATATATAGAACAAAACTATTCACCTCAGTTATGGTTGCAAGCAATTACATGGATACCAATTACAATACTGACAGTACTTTATATGCTTCCGATATCAAAAAGTATATGCCTGGCTATATTGTGGAGCTTAAGGGATAAATAATTATGAGATTGGTTTTATTGTTCTTGTTTTTATTTTATGCTGTTTCAGCAAGTACTGAAAACCTGCCACAAACTCCCGCACATCATTTATCGGATGGAACTTATGCAAACACTAATGGGGTACCATATGAAAGTAGTTTTAAAAAACTAATGCAATGGAGTTGGGAGAGAAGAAGTAAGGATTTATCAACATTTAAATTTGAAATGGAGAAACCAAATTATAAAGAAATATATAACAATGATAACATTGTTACTACATGGATTGGGCATGAAACTTTTTTATATCAAAACAAGGATATAAATGTGCTTACAGATCCACATTTTACTGATCGAGCCTCACCATTAAGTTTTGCCGGACCAAAGAGATATATGCCACCCGGTATGGAAATTGAAGACTTACCAAACATTGATGTCGTAACAATTTCTCATAGTCATTATGACCACCTTGATTATAGAAGTGTGAAATTAATCTCTGAAAAATACGAAGATGTACTTTTTTTAGTCCCTCTGGGTCTCGAAGAATGGTTCATAAATAAAGGTATAAAAAATGTGAGAGAACTTGATTGGTGGGACTCAATTAAAGTAAGTGATACAGAAATTACTTTTGCTCCTGTACAACATTGGTCGGCAAGGGGCTTATTTGATAGAAATGAAACTTTATGGGGAGCTTGGCATTTTAAAAACTATTATCACAGCTTTATACATTTAGGTGATACAGGCTATTCTGATGATTTTAAAGAAATCAGAAAAAGATTAGGGTCAGTTGATTTAGCTGCTATTCCAATCGGTGCTTACGAGCCAAGATGGATCATGGAAGTTTCACACATGAATCCTGAAGAGGCAGTTATGTCTTTCTTGGATTTAGAAGCCTCTAAAGCCATTGGCATGTCTTGGGGAACATTTATTTTGACCGATGAGCCTGTAAGAGAGCCGCCTCAAAAGTTAATTGAAGTCGTCTCAAAATATAATATTTCTCAAGATAGATTTTTCACATTAAAGCATGGAGAAACTTACTTAGATAATTGAAGTTTAATTTTTGAAAGTAAGTAAAGAGACAAAAAAGAAATAAAAAAGCCTAATATTAATGAACTTAAAGCCGTTTCAAGCTCTATAGGTAAGTTCACTTTTTCAAAAGCTAAAGTTAGAAATTCATTAAACAAAAGAAATAAAACTAATGCCAAAAAGCATGATGTGTAGTGAGCAAATGCATTTGAAGTACGAACAAAATTAAATTGTTTGTAGTCAATATCTTTGCCGATAAAGAAACCAATCATAAGACCTCCGATTGCTATTGCTGCTTCATTTCCATGTGCAGTCGGCCATGTAAGATAAAATAAAAGAAAGATTACAACTAATGATAAATATTTTGTAAAAGTATTGAATTTAATATTTCCTCTTTCAATGTTTTTGTAGATAAGGTCTGCAATGTAAAGAGTAATTAATCCAACAACCAAGCCTCCTAAAATATCTCCAATGTCATGAACTCCCAAGTAAACTCGGCTTAGAGGCACTCCAAAGAGAAAAATTATTGAAAGTGATTTCACAAATAAATTCTTCACATTTAAGGCTATATAAAGCCAAATCACGACCGCAATTTGAGTGTGACCGCTTGGAAACCCGAATGAAGTTTCAGTTTGAAGCCATGGATCAATATTAAGAGCAAAATCTGGCCTAGGATCTTGAAAAATATCTTTCAGAAATGAATTTATAATTGCGGAAAAGAAAACTATTACAAGAAGTTTGCCAAAAACTTTTCGGTCATAACACCAATAAATAAATGGGATAAACATGAATAAAAAATCTCGATATCCCAACCATGTAAAAAATTCAAATATAGGAGTTAAATAGGGTGTTCGAATATTGACTACCCAACTAATGTCATTAAGTAAACTATAAATCATGAATATCTGTTGTATTTGTGGTTTTATTAATTATATATCAAAAAATCATTAATTAGATATTTAAATGAAAGCAATAGGATACAACTCATACGGAGATATTGATAATCTTGAAATTTTAGAGGTTGCTGAGCCACGACCTAAAAGATCAGAAGTAATCGTAAAGATCGAGGCCGTATCGCTTAATCCAGTTGATATCAAAAAAATGCAAGGTGGGTTTAAGCCCATAACCAATCTGAATAAATTTCCTATATTCACTGCCTGTGATTTCAGTGGTGAAATTACTGAAATTGGAAGAGATGTAGGAGCTTTTAAAGTTGGCGATAAAGTATTTGGCATGACAGATATATTATTTAATGGAAGTGCCGCAGAAAAAATTAAAATTTCTCAAAAGTTAATTTCACTTGTACCAAAAAATATCAAGTTACACGAAGCGGCCGCTATTCCTCAAGTAGCAAATACATCGTTGCTAGCATTAAGAAATATTGCTTCAATTCGAAAGGGGCACAAGATCTTAATTAATGGTGCATCCGGAGGAGTGGGTTCTTTTGCAATTCAAATGGCAAAAATATATGAAACAGAAATAACTGCGGTAACAAGTGATAGAAATTACGAATGGATTAAAAATGATTTTAATATAGATGACGTAGTTGATTATACAAAAGAAGATATTTTATCATCATCAAAAAAATATGATATCGTTTTTGATGCAAATGGAAATCTATCTTTTCCTAACGCATCAAAAATGTTGTCGGCTAACGGAATATATGTGACTACAAAAAATAATATCTACAATAATATAGATGTGGCAAAACAACTGTTTCAAAGAAAAAAATCAAGAGTTGTATTATCTGGCAGAACATCAACTGCAAATTTAGATTTATTTAGAATGTGGATTGAAGATGGAAAGATTAAGCCCATCATCGAAAAAATATTTTCTTTTGATCAATATCTTGATGCTTATAATCATCTCAAAAGTGGTCGCGCAAAAGGCAAAATACTTTTAACCTTTAATTAAAATATGTCTGACATTGAGGTTAAAAATATTATTAATCCTGTTCCCGCAACAGACGGTGCTGGAGTAAAATTAAAAAGAAGTATAGGTGTGGAGCCAAATTATTTTGATCCTTTTTTAATGTTGGACGAATTTGGTTCTGAAGACAGCAAGGACTATATAGCTGGTTTTCCGTCACATCCTCATAGAGGAATAGAGACGGTGACATATATGCTGGCTGGAGAATTTGAGCATAAAGATAGTACTGGCGGAGAAGGAAGAATGACAGCAGGCGATGTACAGTGGATGAAAACTGGCAGTGGAATTATTCACTCCGAAATGCCCGCTATGAAGGAGGGCAAGCTTCACGGTTTTCAGTTATGGATTAATATGCCTGCTAGCTTAAAAATGAGTAAGCCTGAATATCATTATATTGATGCCAACGAGATGAGTGTGCATCACGATGAAGATAAAAAAATTACAGTAATTGCTGGAAAATTTGAGAACGCTGAAGGACCGATTAAAAAGCATAATGTTGAGCCAATATTCTTTGATGTTGAACTTAAGCAAAATAAGCAGTTTAGTTTTTCAATACCCAAATCGCATAACAGTTTTGTTTACTTGGTTGATGGCAGAATAAAAATTGGTAACCTTTCGCATGATAATATTCAGGGATCTAAACTAGTATTGTTGACAAATGGCAATAATTTGAAAGTATTCGCTGAAACCAATGCTAAGTTTTTATTAATCGCGGGTGAACCAATTGGTGAAAGCATTGCTCGTGGCGGACCATTTGTAATGAACACCAAAAGTGAGATCATTCAAGCGATTAATGACTATAATAATGGAACATTTGTAAGATAAGGAAAAATATGAGTATTTATGACATTGAAGTAAAAGACATTGATATGAATTCGATCAAAATGGAAGAATTTAAGGGAAAAACTCTATTAATTGTAAACGTAGCAAGTGCTTGTGGATTTACACCGCAATATACTGGCTTACAAAATCTCTATGATAAATATAAAGACAAAGGGTTAGAAATTTTAGCATTTCCCTGTAATCAATTTGGCGCCCAAGAAAAAGGTACGAATGAAGAAATAAAAGATTTTTGTGGCACAAAGTATAATGTATCCTTTCGCCTGTTTGATAAGATTGATGTTAATGGAGAAAATGCATCTCCTCTTTTTGTTAAGCTTACTGAAGAAGCAGGCAGAGAGATACAGTGGAATTTTACAAAGTTTTTAATCAATAAAGAAGGTGAATTTGTTAGAGGTTTTGGTACACAAAAAAAACCTGAAGAGATTGAAGAGCATATAAAGGCTATTATTTAAGATGTCAGACAGATTAAAAGAAATTTTTGTTGAACCACAAACTTGCTATAAATTTACTGAAAAGGAAGTTGCAAACGATACACTGAATGAACTTTATAATCTTGTTAAATGGGGCCCAACCTCGTTTAACTCTAGTCCAATGAGATTAAAGTTTCTTAAAAGTAGTACCTCAAAGGAAAAGTTATCAAAATTAGTGAGTGATGATAATATTAGCAAAGTTATCAACGCACCTGTATGTACAATTATTGGAATGGACATAGAATTTTGGCGTGATCTTCCCAGAAACTATTTACGTGAGGATGCTAAGCAATATTTTGAAAATGATACAACCAAGTCTGAGGTTACAGCTTTTAGAAACTCATCAATTCAGGGAGGTTACTTTATAAAAGCAGCAAATTCCCTTGGTTTATCAGTAGGGCCAATGTCTGGCTTCTCAAATGATCTGGTTGATAAAGAATTTTTTAATGGCACAACAATTAAAAGCAATTTTCTATGTAATTTGGGATACGCTGCCGAAGGTGGTTTTTATGAGAGAGCCCCGAGGTATGACTTTTCTGATATTGCTGAAATAATTTAAGCGGCAATCAAATTTAGATAAGTATCTTCTAACCTATTGATATCTCTTGCTCTTATTAGTTCATTAACTTCTTGTTTAAATTTTTTAGATCCTGGAACTCCAAAACAAAGTGAAAGTAATGGACTGAGCAATTCATAGGTAGATACAGTTT
>CACFGR010000029.1 GCA_902565955.1 uncultured Pelagibacteraceae bacterium
TAAAAAATCTAAATCTGATTTGTGTGCCCCTAAGCAATCTGTTTTTAGGCTATCGCCTATAGCTAATATTTCTTTTTTAATTGTTGTATCTTTAGACAATAAATCAGTCATTACAAAATTATATATTTCTGGATAAGGTTTTCCGTAGTAAGTTACTTTACCGCCTAGTTTTTCGAAATATTTTCCGAGAGCACCTGCACAATATATGCGTGCCTGATCTCGGTAGACTATTTCATCTGGATTAACACATACGATTTCTAAATTTTGTTTAAGACAATCCTCAAAAATATTTTTATAGTCTTCTGGGTGTTCATCGTTGTCATTATATAAGCCTGTGCAGACAACAAATTCTGAGGACTTTATGTCATTAGTTTTTTGAATATTTATATTTTCTAACAAATCATAATCTTTTTCTGGTCCCAAATGATAATATGATTGTCCATGAACTTTAGAATTTATGTACTGTGTGCCTGTATCGCCTGAAGTATAAATTTTTTTAAATAATTCGGGATTGAGATTAAGTTTATTTATTAATCCATTTCTTACTACTGCTTCAGGTCTCGGGGCATTAGAAATCAAATAAACATCAATATTATTTTCCTTCATTGCCTCAAGATAGGATTTTGCATTAGAGAATACTTTAACACCATTATGAATAACGCCCCAAAGATCACAAAGTATGATTCTATAAGAAAGTGAAAATTCAGTAGCGCTTACGATTTTTTTAATTTCCATAATTATATTGAAATTATCCTATAAATTTATAATCTTCTTATAAATTATTATGATATTTTATTAAATGACACTTTTTAACTTAAAAGATAAAAATGCTATAATCACAGGATCTTCGAGAGGAATAGGCAAAGCTATAGCTTACAGAATGGCAGAGCATGGTGCAAAAGTCATTATTACAAGTCGAAAGCTTGATGCATGTGAAGCAGTTGCTAAAGAAATAAATGATACATTTGGAAAGGGACATGCAACGGCAATTTCATGTAATATTTCTGACAAAGAGCAATTAAAAAATCTTTACAAAAAATCGTTAGACTTCTGTGGCAATATTTCCACTCTTGTATGTAATGCTGCAATCAATCCATATTTTGGACCATCAAATAATATACCTGACGAGGCGTTTGAAAAAATAATGAAGTCAAACGTACAAAGTAATTTTTGGCTCTGTAATGAGGTGCTCCCAGATATGATCAAAATGAAAAATGGTTCAATTATAATTATTTCTTCGATCGCAGGTTTGCGCGGCAACAGCATGTTGGGTGCTTATGCTATATCAAAAGCTGCGGACTCCCAGTTGGCAAGAAATATATCAGTGGAATATGGAAGAGATAATATTCGTGCAAATTGTATCTCACCTGGTTTAATAAAAACTGATTTTGCCAGAGCTTTATGGGAGAATGAGAGTATTTTAAAATCTATGACTGCCAAAGCAGCCTTAAAAAGGATAGGAATGCCTGACGAAATTGCAGGCGCTGCAGTATATTTGGCTTCTGAAGCTGGATCTTTTATGACTGGTCAAAACATCGTAATTGATGGCGGTGAATCAGAACAATAGCAAATTATTGAAAATACTTGTTTTTTTGCTAATTCCAATAAAATCGAATTTTTTCCACCCCTTGACACACTTGTCCTAGATCACTATATGCCTAGGTAATTAAGAATTGTGCAAACACATTTAGGAGATTAAGACATGAATTTTAGACCTTTACACGATCGTGTACTTGTTAGAAGACTAGATACTGAAGAGAAAACAGCGGGTGGAATTATTATACCTGACACTGCTCAGGAAAAACCTCAAGAAGGCCAGATTGTAGCCGTCGGAAATGGAACTAAAAGTGAAGATGGTAAAGTAACACCGCTTGATCTAAAGGTTGGCGATATCGTTCTTTTTGGTAAGTGGTCTGGAACAGAAGTAAAGGTTGATGGTGAAGAACTCTGTATAATGAAAGAGTCAGACATCATGGGCGTTATAGATACAAAATCTAAATCAAAAAAGAAAAAATAAATATTAACTAAGGAGAAAAAAAATGGCGGGTAAAGATATTCATTTTGGCACAGAGGCTAGAAATAAAATGCTTAAAGGTGTCAATGTATTAGCAGATGCAGTGGCTGTTACTTTAGGCCCAAAAGGTAGAAACGTAGTTATGGACAAATCTTTTGGCGCACCAAAAAGTACAAAGGACGGTGTTTCTGTTGCTAAAGAAGTTGAGCTTAAAGACAAGTTTGAAAATATGGGTGCTCAAATGGTACGAGAAGCTGCAAGTAAAACCAATGATGTTGCAGGTGATGGTACGACAACAGCAACCGTACTTACAAGAGCAATTGTCACTGAAGGTTTAAAATTTGTTGCCGCTGGTATGAATCCTATGGATTTGAGAAGAGGTGTTGATTCTGCAATTGAAGCTGCAAGCGATGCAATTAAAGACTCTTCTAAAAAAGTTAAAACAAGCGCGGAAGTTGCCCAAGTTGGCTCTATTTCAGCAAATGGCGAAGCAGAGGTTGGAGATATGATTGCTAAAGCAATGGACAAAGTTGGTAACGAAGGCGTCATTACTGTTGAAGAAGCAAAAGGTTTAGAAACCGAATTAGATGTCGTTGAAGGTATGCAGTTTGATAGAGGTTATCTATCTCCATACTTTGTAACTAATGCGGAAAAAATGACTGCTGATTTAGAAAATGCATATATTCTTTTGCATGAGAAAAAACTAACAAATTTACAGCCAATGCTTCCTCTTCTAGAAGCGGTAGTGCAAGCAGGAAGACCACTTTTAATTATTGCAGAGGATGTAGAGGGCGAAGCTCTAGCTACATTAGTTGTTAATAAATTAAGAGGCGGCTTGAAGATTGCTGCTGTTAAAGCACCTGGTTTCGGTGATAGAAGAAAAGCAATGATGGAAGACATTTCAATTTTAACTGGCGGTCAAGTCATCTCTGAAGACCTTGGAATTAAATTAGAGAATGTAACTGTTAATGACCTTGGCACTGCAAAAAGAATTAGCATTGACAAGGAAAATACTACAATTGTTAACGGTGCTGGCACAAAAGCTGACATTCAAGGCAGATGTTCTCAGATCAGAAAACAAATTGAAGAGACTACTTCTGATTATGATAGAGAAAAACTTCAAGAGCGTCTAGCTAAACTTGCTGGTGGTGTAGCTGTCATCAAAGTTGGCGGTGCGACTGAGGTTGAAGTTAAAGAGAGAAAAGACAGAGTTGACGATGCATTAAATGCAACCAGAGCTGCTGTTGAAGAAGGTATCGTAGCCGGTGGTGGACTTGCATTGATAAAAGCTGCAAGTGCTCTTGATAAAGTTAAAACAGCAAATGCTGACCAAAAAGCAGGCGTTGATATTGTGCGTCGTGCTTTAGAAACACCAATTAGAACTATTGCAAATAACGCTGGTGTTGATGGTTCAGTAATTGTTGGAAAAATTAAGGAAGGTAAATCTGCTTCAGAAGGTTATGATGCGCAAACCGATAAGTTTGTGGACATGTTTAAAGCCGGAATTATCGACCCTACTAAAGTTGTAAGAACTAGCTTACAAAATGCAGCATCGATAGCTGGTGTTTTAATCACTACCGAAGCAATGGTAGCTGATGCACCTGAAGACAAAGCTGCAGCGGCTCCTGCAATGCCTGACATGGGCGGAATGGGTGGCATGGGCGGCATGATGTAAGTTGAGCTCATTAAAGCTAATCTAAAAAAACCCGGCCTAGCCGGGTTTTTTTATGAAATTCTATCTATAAAATAACTGAGTGTATTTTCTAAATTCGTATTCCACTCAGCTACATTTGAAGTAAAAATGTTTGCAGACGACTCGAGTATAAGTCCATCATCAAGTACTCTTAGATTATTAGCTCTTAATGTTTCTCCTGATGATGTGATGTCAGTAATTATTTCTGCAAAGCCATTGAATGGAGCGCTCTCGGTTGATCCATCACTTTCTACAGTCCTATAATCAACAACCCCACAATTTGAAAAATATTCATTTGTTAAATTCTTATACTTTGTTGCAACTCTAAGTCTTTTAGAGAATTTGGTTCTGTGCAAATGGCAGATTTCTTCTAAGTCGGCCATTGTCATTACGTCAATCCATATTTCTGGTATTGCAACAACTAAATTTGCTTTACCAAAATTTAACTTAAGTTTTTTTGAAACCTTCTGGGTATAATTAGTTATTTTTTCTTGTACTAAATCATCACCAGTTAAACCAACATGAATGGATCCTTCATCAAGTCGATTTGTAATTTCTTTAGCACTTAAGAAATAAACAATTGCATTATCAAACCCCTCTATTGCTGCAATATACTCTCTATCATTTTCAAGATTACTAAAAATTATTTTTTTTTCTTCAAACAAAGACTCCATGTCTGTTCTCAATCTACCTTTACTTGGCAATGCAATCCGAAGTTTATTTTGTATATTCATTCCTAAATCAGCTCAATTATATTGTTATTATTAGTTGCAAATCCTACTGCTGATAAGTTCGATTTAGAGCCTAAATCAATAAGCAATTTATCATACCGCCCTCCACTAATTAATTCACTTTGATTATCAGGATTATAAATTTCAAACATCATACCGTCATAAAATTCAATTGAATGACCAAAGTCATTATCAAAATAATATTTTTCTATGTTACTTTTTTCTGATACAGCATTCACAAAATTCTCCATTTCCTCTGCTTCACTCTCAAATGAAGAAACATTATTTGATTTAGTAAATTCGCGAAGCAGTGATGGAAATTCCGAAAGATTACAACTTAATTTTAAAAAATTATTAATTAAATCAACAATTTTTTTTCCATCTTTCTGACTTATTACATTTAGGCTTTTTAATTGAAATCGATCAACAATTTCCTCAACAGTTCGAGCACCTAAACCTCGAACATTTTGTTTATTAATTAAATCTGTCAAGCCTTTGTCAGATACGTCATCTATATTAAATTTCTCTTGAAGCATGCTATGCTTTTTTTCATTATCATACCCTACACCTTCACCTAATCTATCAAGTAAACTCCCGAAATATTTTCTTCTAAAAAAATGTCTTACTAATCTCTGTTTCCATCTAATTGGCAGCTCTAATTTGTTGATAAACTGATTAAATAATTTAATGCTACCAATTTTAATTTTATAGTTATCAATATTTAATTGACACATTGTATCTTCAGCTGTCTTTAAAATGTACGCATCCATCTCATGTATATTATTTAAATTTTTTTCAGAAAAAATGATCTCAATACCTGACTGATTTAATTCAATGGAATTATTTGATAACTCATTGGATGATCTGAATACAGGACCGCTGTAACATAACTTTGACTCACTGGATTTACTATTACTTGCAATAAAATTTTGACATGTTGGTACAGTCATGTCTGGTCTCAAACATTTTTCTTTTCCTGAAGTATCAGTAAACGAATACATCTTTCTTCTAATTTCTTCACCTGAAGTTTCAAAAAATATATCCGCATCAAACAGCAATGGAAGTTCAATATAATTAAAACCAGACTTAATAAAATAATTCTTTAAATTTATATTTAATTCTTGAAGTGACATTTTATTTTAATTCAAAATTTCATTTAATGCTGTCATCAGGTCATAGCGATTAATTGTTCGTTGTCCAGCTTTTGCCTCTTTCCATTTGTCTCTATCGACAATATCTTTTGAAACCTCTTTACCTTTATTTAAATCCTTAATTGATATTTCACCCTTTTTTAATTCTTCATCACCAGCAATGATCACAATATCTGCACCTTTGCGATCGCAATACTTTAATTGCTTTCCAAGGTTTTTAGATCCAAATGATATTTCACATGCAATACCTTCATTTCTAATTTCTTTAGCCATTGAAATATAATCCGGCATATTTTGATTATCTAAATTTGCAATTACCACTAATGGATTTTTCTTATTATCTAAAAGGTCTAATTGATTTAACGCTACAATTAATCTATCAACACCTATAGATATACCAGTAGCTGGAACATCCTCTTTCCCAAATCTTGAAATAAGTCTGTCATATCTTCCACCGCCAGCAACTGATCCAAATACAATTTTTTCACCTTTCTCATTTTTAATATCAAGAAGAAGCTCTGCTTCAAAAATCATTCCAGTGTAATAGTCGAGACCACGAACAACTGATGAGTCAAAACGAATTGGATAATTTGGGAAATTTTTTATATAGGAGTTGAATTCTTCCATCTGGGCGTTTGATTGGTTTGAATTGGTTATAAAAGAAATAATTTTATCAGCATCTGTCTCGCTTAAGCCCACGCCCTCCATAAAGTCACCAGATACATCTTTTCTTCCTTTTTGAAGCAACTCATTAACGCCCTCTATACCTAATCGATCTTTTTTATCTACTGCTCTAAGAATTTTTGGCAAATCGTCCTCTTTAACATCTAAGTTCGAAAAAAGTTCTGTCCAAATTTCCCTATTTGAAAATTTTATTTCAAATTGTGAAGTATTTAGGCCAAGGTCAATTAAAATATCACATACCATTACACACAGCTCTGCATCAATTAGTGTTGAATCAACTCCCACCACGTCAGCATCAAACTGAAAAAATTCTCTGTATCTACCTGGTCCTGGTTTTTCATTTCTCCAAACTAGTCCTGATTGATAACGTTTAAATGGCTTAACGAGGTCTTGATAATTTTGAGCTACGTATCTTGCTAAGGGGGCCGTTAAGTCATATCTCAGTGATAACCATTTCTCATCATCGTCTTGAAATGAAAATACACCTCCACTAGGCCTGTCTACATCAGGAAGAAACTTGCCAATGCTCTCAGTATATTCAATTGTGGATGTATCTAATTCAATAAATCCATACTTTAGACATTCCTTCTCTATTATCTTAGAAACTTTTTTTCTAAGATTTAAAATTCCAATGCCACTGTCTTTAAAACCCTTCGGCAAAATTGCCTTTGGATTATTTTTAATTTTACTCATTTTACTCCCACTGTAAGTAAGATACTACAAAGTGTGTTTATTTAATATAAAAAGGGGTTATTGCCCGCTGATTGTTTTTTTCAGCGAACTTAGATATGATAGTGATGATGTTTAAATTTAAACATGAAGCTGAAATGCCTTATTTATTAATAAAAGTCAAATAATTTTAAATTTTTCTTAAAGTTTATAATAATTGCACTATTTTTATCGAAAGTAGTTATGGAAAATGATAGCAAATTAACAGTCACGTATGCCGCCTTAGGTCACTTACTAATGCATATGTTTGCTGCATTCTATTTTGTTATAGTTCTAGCAATTGAAGACGACTGGAAGCTTAGCTACGATGAATTACTTAATCTTTGGTTTTTAGGATCTTTACTTGTGGGTTTGGGAGCCCTTCCTGCTGGATGGATCAGTGACAGATGGAGTCGTTCTGGAATGATTGCAATTATGTTCATTGGCTTGGGAATTAGTTCATTATTATGTGGCTTGAGCGGAAATAAAGTTTCTTTATTTATCAGTTTATCATTGCTTGGATTGTTTTGCGCTATCTATCACCCCGCTGGAATTTCATGGGTTGTTAACACTTCAAAGGAAACTGGTAAAGCGCTCGGCTTTAATAATATTTTTGGGGGAGTAGGTATTGGATTAGGTGCCTTTTTTGCGGGTGTATTAATTGAACAATTTAATTGGCAAGCTGCCTTTATGCTGCCCGGATTGATCTCATTAGTAGTTGGACTAAGTCTAACCTATCATCTTAAATCAGGAAAAATATCATTAAAGAATATATCTTCAGAGCAGTTTAAAGATAATCCTGAAAAAAATCAGATGCTAAAAATTGCAATTATTATGCTGTTAAGTATTACATGTTTGAGCTTTGTTTATCAAATTCTTCAGACAAGTCTTCCAAAGGCAATTGATATCAGACTTACTGATAGTCTTAATTTATCTACTTCAGATATCGGCTACATAGTTGCCGCAATATATATTGTAAGTGGTTTAATGAATTATGTTGGAGGTATTTTAACAGATAAATATTCTGAAAAGCTGATTTATTCAATTGGAATAGTTGGCCAAGGACTCCTCTTGCTCTTAATTGTTAGTCTTTCAAATTACTGGTTAATTGCAATAAGTCTTGCAATCGTTGCTTTTAATTCAAGTATACTGCCTGCAGAAAATTTATTACTTGCAAAATTTTCACCTGAAAAATATCAAAGCCTAGTCTACGGTATTAAATTTATTGTATCATTTACAGTTGGTCCTATTGCACTAATCATGATTTCGAGAAGCTATGATTTAACGGGTGAATTTGGTGTACTCTACTTAGCTTTTGGGTTTGTGATGATAATTATGTTTCTGATTGTATTAACTCTACCTGTAAAAAAAGTAATTACTGGTACAGCTGGGTAGATTCGAACTACCGACCTCCTGAACCACAACCAGGCGCTCTAACCAACTGAGCTACAGCTGCATAAGTGGTGGCTCGAGGTGGAATTGAACCACCGACACAAGGATTTTCAGTCCTTTGCTCTACCAACTGAGCTATCGAGCCATTTAATTAGTGATCCTA
>CACFGR010000030.1 GCA_902565955.1 uncultured Pelagibacteraceae bacterium
AGGGAAAAGAATAAATTTTCAGAGCTGAATATAAAGGAAATGTATTCAAATGAAGATTTTCCTGCTGAGGATAAAATAGCAAGCATTAATGCATATCTTGGTGCATTTCCTATAGCTGAAGCTCTTAAAAGTGGCGCTGATATAGTTATTACTGGGAGAAGTGTTGATAGCGCAGTTACATTAGGCGCATGTATTTATGCGTTTGGATGGAATGAAAAAGAACATGACAAGCTTGCTGCAGGTAGTTTAGCTGGTCACATAATTGAATGTGGAACACAAAGTACTGGAGGTAATTTCACTGATTGGGAATTAGTATCAAAAGATCTGCATCAAATAGGCTATCCCATTGTGGAAGTTTCTGAAGATGGCAGTTTCGATTGTACTAAGTCAAAAAATTCAACCGGCATGGTAAGTTTTGGAACTGTCGCTGAACAGATGCTGTATGAAATAGGTGACCCTCAAGCATATATATTACCTGATGTTATTTGTGATTTTTCAAATGTAAAAATTGAAGAAACCGAAAAAGATAAAGTTAAAATCTCTGGAGCAAAAGGTTATCCAGCTCCTAATCAATATAAAGTTTGCGCAACATACGCTGATGGTTTCAGGGCAGGACATGTTTGTTCATTTGTTGGTATAGATGCTGCTAAAAAAGCTCGTACATACGGAGAAGCAATATTTGAGCGATCAAAGATGATAATGCGCATGATGAATATTGCTGACTTTGATGAAACGAGTATTGAAATTATTGGGGATAACAGTCAATACAGCAATCAATCATCAAATGAAAATAATCGCGAAGTAGTTCTTAAATTTGCGGCTAAACATCAAGATATTAGAGCGGTAGGTATTATGCTCAAAGAGTCTGTTGGCTTAGGCCTTGCAACTCCTCCAGGATTGTCTGGTTTTGTTGGAGGGCGGCCAAAACCATCACCAATTGTAAGGCTGTTCTCATTTTTAATTGATAAGGATCAAGTGAACGTGCAAATAGATAATGGTTCTACAAAGAATGAAATAAAGATACCACCATCTGAAGAATTTGACTTGAACAGTATTGAACAAACAACAGCTCCTGATTTTGAAGACGCAAATGAAAAGTTTGTTGATGTGCCACTTATTAAAGTTGCATACGGGCGAAGTGGCGATAAAGGCAATAAAGCAAACATTGGTATAATTTCACGTGATCCTAAGTTTTATCCAGCAATATGCAATTTTCTTGACGAAAAAGTTGTCAAAGATTGCTTTTCTGACTTTCTTAAAGGTTCTGTTGAGAGATACTTTTTACCAGGATCAAATTCTATTAACTTTATTTTAAATGATGTTCTAGGCGGTGGCGGGCCAGCAAGTCTTAGAAACGACCCTCAAGGCAAAGCTTATGCGCAAATACTTCTTGATCAGATGATACCAATACCTGAAAAGTTATTGAGTTAAAATATTGAATAATTTAATTAACATAATTGTCGGTAAGATATAAAAGTAAATTATGTCAAATCCTTTATTAAGTGTTGAAAATATTGAAACTTATTATGGGCCAATCATGGCTATTAGAGGTATCAGCTTTAAAGTTAACCAAGGTTCAATTGTAACAATCCTTGGATCTAATGGAGCAGGGAAAACGACAATACTCAAAACTATATCAGGAGCAATTGATCCTAGAAAAGGAAAGGTTTATTTAAATGGAAGCGAAATTCAAAAAAAAGATCCTGATAAAATATTAAGACTAGGAATGAGTCATGCTCCTGAAGGTAGAGAAGTATTTCCTTATTGTTCCGTAATTGAGAATCTTCAAATGGGTGCTTATACACGATCAGATAAGAAAGAAATAAATAAAGATATTGAACAAGTTTTTGAATATTTTCCAATACTAAAAGAAAGGATGAACCAACCAGCTGGTTTATTGTCTGGTGGAGAGCAGCAAATGTTATGCATCAGTCGAGCTCTTATGAGCAAGCCAGAAATCATGCTTTTAGATGAGCCGTCACTAGGGTTGTCACCTAAGCTAGTTAAGGAAATATTTGAAATTATAATTCGAATAAATAAAGAATTAAAAACTACAATACTTTTAGTTGAGCAAAACGCTAATATTGCACTTAGTAACTCCGACTTTGGCTATGTGTTAGAACTTGGTCGAATTGTAATGGAAGGAAACAGTAAAGAACTTCTAGAAAAAGAAGATATAAAAGAATTTTATCTTGGACAACAAGATGAAGGTATAAGAGGAGAGAGACGTTGGAAAAAGAAAAAAATGTGGAGATAAATACAATTCCAAGACTTTTTTGGGACTCAGTTAAATCTCGTGGAGAAAAAGTTGCCATGAGAGAAAAAGATCTAGGTATTTGGCAAGAAATTTCATGGTCTCACTATGGAGAAAGGGCAAAACTAACCGGTCTTGCTCTTCACACTTTAGGACTAGAAAAAGGTAATGTGGTTTCAATTGCAAGCGAAGGAAACCCTGAGTGGCTTTATACTGATATGGGTACGATTGGTGCGGGAGGAATTTCTAGTGGAGTGTATACAACAGACTCGGCTGCACAGGTTAAATATCTAGTAAATGATAGTGCGACCAAATTTTATTTTGCTGAAAATGAAGAACAGCTTGATAAAATTCTAGAAGTAAGAAGTGAGTGTCCTACATTAAAGAAAATTATTGTTTATGATATGGAAGGTTTAAATGACTTTCATGATGATCAAGTTATTAGCTATGAAGAGTTTCTAAAAATTGGTGAAAAAACTAATCAAGAAAACCCTGATCTTTGGGAAAGTTTAGTAAATAATGTAAGCCAAGATGACATTGCAATTTTAGTTTACACATCTGGTACAACAGGACCTTCAAAAGGTGCGATGATTAATCACACAAACCTGCTTTATTCTATTAATACTGGATATGATATCTTTGATGTAATGGAACACGAGGAACAATTATCGTTTCTCCCGTTATGTCATATATTAGAGCGGTCAGTTTCAGTTATGATCCCTTTAAAAACAGGTGCAGTAGTTAATTTTGCAGAAAGTATTGATACTGTTCCTGAAAATATTCGTGAAGTTTCTCCAACGGTATTTATCGCGGTTCCAAGGATTTGGGAAAAGTTTTATTCATCGATTACAATTCTAATGAAGGATGCAACTTTTATTGGCAAGTTCTTCTATCAATTATCAATAAATGTAGGATCCAAATATAAAGAGTACTTCATAGACGGAAAAGAACCTCCTTTATCATTGAAATTATCTTATTGGATATGTAATCAACTGGTTTTAAAAAATATAAAAAAACTTCTCGGTTTGAATAACTGTCGTTACGCACTAAGTGGCGCTGCGCCTATATCACCTGATCTCATAAATTGGTATCTCTCACTTGGTATAGATATGAGAGAAGGATGGGGAATGACAGAAACTGCTGGAGTTGGAACTGCATTTTACTCCAGAGAAATAAAACTAGGACATGTTGGCCGAGCCGTTAATGACTCTGAAGTAAGGATTGCACAGGATGGTGAGATTTTATTTAGAGGCCCAGGTGTGTTTTGCGGCTATTTAAATAAACCTGAACAAACGAAAGAAACTTTGATCGATGGATGGCTTCATACTGGCGATGTTGGAGAAATTGATAATTATGGAAATTTAAAAATTACAGATAGAAAAAAAGACATAATTATTACAGCTGGCGGAAAAAATATATCCCCATCTGAAATAGAAAATGAATTAAAATTTAGTCCATTCATATCAGACGCTGTCGTAATAGGTGATAAAAGGAAATTTTTGTCTTGTCTAATAATGATAGATGAAGAGAATGTCATGAAACACGCTCAGGACAATGACATACCATTTTCTAATTTTGAAAGTCTCTGTAAATCAGATGAAATAGTTGCCTTGATTGACGATGAGGTCAATAAAGTAAATAAGAAATTTGCCTCAGTAGAACAAGTAAAAAAATTCTCACTAATTGATATACAATTAACAGCCGAAGACGATGAGCTTACTCCGACCATGAAGCTTAAACGAAAATTCATAAATCAAAAATATGGCGATATAATTGAAAGCATGTATCAATCTACTTGATTTTCCTCTGTGAAATAATAAGATTTCTTTTTAAAATACAAGAGGACAGACGATGATAAGTAAGCGATTTTCAATTTTTTCATATTTTTTGGTACTTTTTTTAACAATAGGCCATAATTCTTATTCTCAAGGTGTTTCAGATAATGAAATCATTCTTGGCATGCACACAGATATAAGTGGACCAGTTTCTTCATTTGGAAAATATTCGGTTGAAGGTGTTCAAATGAGAATTGATGAAATTAATAAAGCTGGAGGTATTCATGGAAGAATGCTTAAAATCATTGCAGAAGATCATCAATATCAAGTTCCTCGCGCAGTTCAGGCAGCTAACAAGCTTCTAAATAAAGATAAGATATTTCTTATGGTTGCTAGTTTAGGTACGCCAATGAACAATGCTGTGTTTGAAGCTCAAGAAAAAAAGGATATACCAAATTTATTCCCTCTATCATCAGCAAGATCAATGACTGACCCTTTACATCGTTTAAAATTTGGAGCTCTTTCAAGTTATTATGATCAAATTAGAGCTGGGGTTAAGTGGGCAATCAATGAGAGGGGTAAAAACAAAATTTGCGTTCTTTATCAAGATAATGATTTTGGGCAAGAAACATATGAAGCTACTGTAGACCAACTCAATGAAATGGGTTTAGAGTTGCATGAGAAAGCAACCAATAAGCCAACTGATACAGATTTAACCTCTCAGATTACAAAATTAAAAAACGCAGGCTGTGAAGCTGTTGCAATGGGTACAATTGTTAAAGACACCATTCTTGGTTACACGAAGGCAAGACAAATGAAATGGGACGCATTATTTTTTGGACAGGTTGCAAGTTTTCACCCTGTTATAGCATCGCAACCTGATGGGGTTACAGATGGATTTTATACATTTGCTCAATTTGATACTCCAAGTAAAGCAAACTGTTCACCCGAAATTTGTGATTGGATTGACTCTTATGAGTCGTTTTTTGGTAATTCGCCAAACATAGGTTCAGCTTATGGTTATATGTATATGGATATAACTGCTAAGGCATTAGAAATGGCTGGTCGTGATTTAACTACTGATAGTTTCTTAAATGCATTAGAAAGTATCAATGATTATAAAATACCTTTTGGCGACACAATACTTTCTTGGTCTCCAGACAAACATTTAGGAGCAAATGTTGCTTATTTATTTGAAGTTCAAAATGGTGCATTTATGCAAATAGATAATAAAGAATATACATACTAAGAATGAAAATTATTTATTATTTATTCCTTTCATTATTCCTTACTCACTTATCATATGCTGATCAAGGGATATCTGAGAGTGAAATTCTTATTGGGATGCACACTGATCTAAGTGGCCCCGCTTCAATGATCGGAAAACAAAGCGTTGATGGCGCAAACATGAGAATTGATGAATTTAATCAAGCGGGGGGAGCTCATGGCAGAACAATAAAATTTATTGTTGAGGACCATCAATATACCGTGCCACGAGCAGTACAAGCGGCCAATAAACTTTTAAGAAAAGATAAAATTGGATTCATGTTAGGTTCTCTTGGTACGCCAATGAATAACGCAGTGATGTCTGATCAACTGGCAATGAATGTTCCAAGTTTATTTCCTCTTACAGCTGCGCGATCAATGTTTGAACCTTATGATCGTTTAAAGTTTACATCTGGTTCAACATATTATGATCAGATCAGAACTGGATTGAAATATCTTATTGAAAATAACAATCGAAAGTCTGTTTGTGTTTTATATGAAGACACAGATTTTGGTCAGGAAATAGTTGATGCTGTTGATGATCAGCTTGCAGCAATGAATATGACGCTAGTTGAGAGTGCGTCAGCAAAGCCCACAGATACTGATTTCACTTCTCAAATAAAAAAACTTTATAATGCGGGATGTGATTTAGTAGCTATGGGAACAATTGTTCGAACAACCATATTGCCTTTTATGAAAGCAAAGGAAATTAATTGGACAGATGTTGATTTTGTTACAACCTCCGCAAGTTATTACACAGTTGTTGCCGAACAACCAAACGGAGTAATGAATGGATTATACTGTTTAAATTCTGTCGTATTTCCTTATTACGATACGGCTAATGAAATTGAAAAAAAATGGTGGGATAAATTTAAATCTATTTATGCAACTGACCCTAATACTGGAGCCATCTACGGATATATTTTTGCAGATATAGTTGTTGAAGCTATCAAAAGAGCTGGAAAAGATTTAACAGTTGATAGCTTTGTTGAAGCAATGGAAACTCTTCAGGATTATGAAGATCCACTTAAACTTGGTTCAGTTACATTTAATCCAGATCAAAGACAAGGAAGCAATATTTCTTATTTCTTTCAAGTTCAAGATGAAAGATTTGAAGTAATTTCCGGGCCAATAAATTACTAATCACGGTAGAAATTTGACTAATAGCGCTGTCTTAATTGCAAACGGAAATGTTTCAAAAACTGATTACGTTAAAAAGATAATAGATAGTAACGATTACTTTATTAGTATTGATGCAAAATTAGAAAATTTAAAAGAATTAGGAGTTCAGCCTAATCTAATTTTAGGTGATCTTGACACCACAACTATTGATGGCATTGATAGTCAAATAGAAGTTATCGAATTATCTGATCAGAACAAAACCGATTTAGAAAAATCGTTAGATTACTGCATAGAGAAAAGTATAAAAAAAGTCGTGATATTAGGAAGTAGCGGTTTGAGGGAAGATCATTCTATGGCAAATGTTCTAATAGCCAGCACTTACTCAGATATTTTGCAGATTGAACTGATAACAAGTTTTTATCGAATAATCTTTGTGAGAGAAAATACAAAAATAAACGCACATAATGGGCCGGTATCTATTATTTCATTGTCGTCAGATAATAAAATTACAACAAGAGGATTAAAATATGATTTGAATAACGAAAAATTGAAATCTTTTTCCCATGGTATAAGTAACGAAGTAAATGGAGATAGCTTTACAGTGAAAGCAGAAAGTACAATAGTTGTTTTTATAGGAATTAAGTAGTGAAAAAAATTGGTGTAATTGGCGGAGGCATATCTGGTCTTACTTTAGGTTGTGTTTTAAAGGGATCTGGAAAAGAATGTGTAATTTTTGAAAGATCAAGCGCACTAAGTGAACATGGCGCAGGCATATCATTAACTCCCAATGCTTGTAAAATACTAGATGAAATAGATATTTTGGATGCTGTTAGAGCAGAGTCTTGCTCTCCATTAGATATTGCTTGGAGAGATGATCAAGGAAATGTCATAAAAAAAGTTAATATCAATGAATTTGGAGAAGTAATTACATCAAATAGAAAAGTATTAATAAAAAAACTGTATGAGAAATTTATTAATCTAGGTGGAGAAATAAAATTTAATCATGAGTTGTTAGATATAGTAAAAGAAAAAGAATTAGTTTTCAAAAATCAGGAAAATGTAAGCGTTGATTATATTGCAGGCTGCGATGGGATAAAATCACTAATTAGAACAAATAAAATCAAAAAGGATAAAATTAATTTTTCAGGCTATACCGCGTGGAGAGGTATTGGTTCGTCAGATAGCAAAAGGATAAATATATACCTTGGTAAGAATAGCCATATCGTTTGTTACCCTGTTAATGAAAAACTCGAAACCAGTTTTATTGCAACTAAAGAAGCTCCTGTACATCAAAATGTAAAAGAGGCCCTAGTCAATGCAAGTGAACTTGATACAGAGTTAATTATGCGTCCATTAAGAAATACTGAAAGAGTCTTAAAAAATGATGCAGTTACAAAAATACTCGAAAAAGAAAAGTCCTTAGGAGATGATATCCAAATTCAGGATATATTTGGAGAAGTTGC
>CACFGR010000031.1 GCA_902565955.1 uncultured Pelagibacteraceae bacterium
AATAAGAATAGATTTTCTTTTCATTCAAATATTTACTTTATTATTTAATATCATATAATTAGGGAATGAGCTTGATAAAATCAAAGTTGATCCAAAATATTACTGAAGCAAATCCCCATCTTTTTGTAAGAGATGTTGAAAGAATAGTTAATACGATATTTAATGAAATTACCCAATCATTAGCTGAAGGAAAACGAGTTGAATTAAGAGGATTTGGAGCATTTTCAGTACAACATAGAAAAGAACGAACAGGAAGAAACCCAAGAACAGGTGAGACAGTTCATGTCGAAGAAAAATTTATACCGCGTTTTAAGACTGGAAAAGAATTAAGATTAAAATTAAACAAACAAGAAAATACCTCTGACGATAATTAAAAAAAAGTATTTAAAGCATTAATTTGACAAATAATCCTATTTATTGTGCAATCGATACAAGCAGTATTGATAAGGCCGTTAAAATAATCAACGAAATTTCTCCATATGTAGGGGGTATAAAGTTAGGACTGGAATTCTTTAGCTCTTGCGGTATTGAGGGTGTTGAAAAAGTCGCTGAGCATAAACTTCCATTATTTCTAGATTTTAAACTCTACGATATACCGAATACAGTAAAAAAATCACTTAAAAATATTCTTTCTTACAATCCTACATATACAACACTTCATGTTTCAGGAGGTTCCCGCATGTTAAAAGAATGTGTCGATTTAAAAAAAGAATTAAATAGTAATACGAACTTAATTGGTGTCACGATGCTAACAAGCTTTGATGATGATTCAATCAATGAAATTGGGATAAGCGGCACAGTGAATGATAATGTAAATAATCTTTCTGTGCTTGCACTTGACTGTGGAATGGATGGTATTGTTTGTAGTCCAATGGAAATTAAAAAAATTAAAAAAACGTTTGGATCTAAATTAAAAGTTATTGTGCCTGGAATAAGAAATCAAACAGACAATAATGATGATCAGAAGAGAACACTTTCAGCCAAAAAAGCAATTGAGTTTGGCGCAGATATTATCGTCGTGGGAAGACCAATAACTTCTGCAGAAGCACCGGGTAAAGCAGCTGAAATTTTTCATCAAAGCATAAAGTGACTAAACCGTACATTAAAATTTGTGGAGTAAAAGATATTAAAATTGCTAAACATGCAATCAGTTGCGGTGCATCATTTTTGGGTTTTGTTTTTTTTAAAAATTCGAGCAGAAACATATCAATCAGTAAATGCACGGAAATTTTAGATGAAATAAATGGCAAAGTGAATACTGTTGCGGTAACTGTAAATCCAACTCGTAGGGACTTAAAGACTTACTCAAAGATGAAGTTTACGCACCTTCAATTGCATGGAAACGAAAGTTTGAATGAAGTGAGAAAAATTAATGAAACCTATAATCTTAAAATAATAAAATCTTTTAGCATATCGACAGAGTCTGATTTAGATAAAATAAAAGAATATTGTCCTTTCATTGAGCATATTCTGTTAGACTCAGAGCAAAAGAAAGATATGCCTGGAGGGACTGGCCAGATATTTGATTGGAAGATTATCAGAAATTTTTACCCAAATAAGTCATTTTTTCTATCAGGGGGCCTTAACACTGCAAATATATCAGATGCATTAAATTTAAAAAAAACTGAATATTTTGATGTTAGTTCTGGCGTTGAGAATTCAGAGGGTATAAAAGATGAAAAATTAATATCCGAATTCATATCAAAGGCAAACAAAGCTGTAAAATGAAACTAGAAAAAGGAATTCCTCTCATTGACCAACATGATGAAAATGGATATTGGGGTGGTAAATTTGGTGGAAACCAGATAGCCGAAAGTCTCATTTATCCAGTTGAAGAATTAACTCGTGAATTTGAAAAATTAAGAAACGATGAGACTTTTATTACTGAAAGAGATTACTATTTTAAAAATTTTGTTGGAGCACCAACTCCATTTATAAAATTAGAGAACCTTACGAAACATCTTGGTGGAGCTCAAATTTATTGCAAATTAGTTTCTAAAGCAACAGGCGGGGCACACAAAGCTTATAATGCAGTCGTTCACAGCTTAATTTGTAAGCGATTGGGAAAAACTTACATAGGTGGTGACACTGGTGCCGGATATGCGGGAAAGATGCTTAGTATGGCAGCGGCTAAATTTAATTTAAAATGTAAAATATTCATGGGCGCGAAGGATGTGGAAAGACAATCTATAAATGTATTCTCTATGCGAAGTTATGGCGCAGAAGTTGTGCCTGTAAACTCTGGCTCACAAACTTTAGTGGATGCCGTGTCAGAATGCATGAGGTGGTGGACAAGTGAAAATGAAGAAGCACATATGTGCGTTGGTAGCACTGTTGGCCCTACTATTTTTGTCAAAATATGTGCATGGTCTACCGCTCAGATTTCCAGAGAAATGAAAAAACAAGTAATAGATGAATTTGGTGAAGTTCCAAAAGATATGAAATTAATTAATTGCGTTGGCGGAGGATCGTCAGCTGCAGGTTTTTGGAATGAATGGATTGATTATGATAACGTTGAACTCATAGGAGTAGAAGCAGGTGGGCCAGAAGGATCCTTAAAACATGCCGCACCTTTGACAAATGACTCACCTATAGGGGTTCTTCATGGAGCAACTCAATATGTTATTCAAGACGATCAAGGGGAAATTGAAGAGACAGACTCAATAAGTGCTGGACTTGATTACCCAGGTGTAAGTCCGCTTCATTGTTTTTTAAAAGAAACTGGAAGAGCAAGATACACTTCTGCAAGTGACGAGGAGGCCATAGAAGCTTTTCAATTAGTCAGTAAAAATGAAGGTTTTGTGAGTCCCTCACTTGAACCTTCACATGCATTCGCAGAAGCAATCAAAATTGCACCTAAATTAAGTAAAGATACAATTATTGTTGTAGATTCTTGCGGAGACTCAGCAAAAGACTCAAAAATTATTGCTGAGAGACTTGGTTATAAAATATGACATCGTCTACTTTAATTAAATCTTTTGAACGAGCAAAAGAAGATAATAGAGCTGCACTATTAACTTATACAGTCGGAGGAGACCCAGATAAAAAAACTTCACTGCATATATTTAAATCAATTGCAGAGTCAGGTGCTGATATCATTGAATGTGGACTGGGACACGGAGCAAATATTGGTGATGGTGGCGCAATTCAAGACAGTACTTACAGAGCACTATCTGGTGGGATTAAAACAGATGACATTTTTGAAATTATTGAAGATTTCAAAAAAGATTATGAGACGGATGTAATCATAATGACATACCAGAATAAAATTATGGCTTACGGGGAAGAAGATTTTCTGAAGAAATGCGTCAGCAGTAAAGTTTCAGGCATAATATGTGTTGATTGGCCGTGGCCACTTAATCTCGATTTTGCAAAAAAATGTAAAGAAAATAATATTGTGTTCATACAATTGCTTTGTCCTACTACAAATGAAGAACGACTAAAAAGTATATTAAATGATGCTCATGAGGTTGTTTACTATATTTCGATGCTTTCAACTACAGGTCAAAAATTAAAAGTAAGTTCAGATGAAATTAAGAAAAGATTTGATTTAATTAAAAAAATATCACCTGATAAAAAATGTATTATTGGCTTTGGAATTACAGCAGATACAATTAATGATTTTAAGGATACTGATGCATGCGTTGTAGGATCGGCTTTATGTAGAGAAATAACAAGGTCAATTGATGATGAACTTAATCCCGCCACAAATGTAGGCAATATGGTAAGTGATTTAAAACAAAAGCTAAGCTCATGAATTGGTTAACAAGAACTATTTCAAAAGTATTTCCTAGAAAGAAAAAAAGTTTAGATATCGCAGAAAATGCTTGGATTAAATGCTCTCAATGCCAAGCAATGCTCTATTCGAGTGATCTAGAAAAAACTCTTTTTGTATGCCCTAATTGTGATGAACACTTACAAATTCATCCTCGTATAAGATTTAAAAATCTATTTGATGGTGGTGTATTTGAAGAAATAAAATATCCCTCTGGATTTACTGATCCACTTAATTTTAAAGCGTTAAAAACTTATAAAGAGCGATTTAATGATGCTCGCCAAAAAACAGACATGGATGACTGTTTCCTTATTGGTTACGGGCAAATTAATAATATCAATGTAACTATTGCTGCTCAAAATTTTCATTTCATGGGTGGGTCTGTGGGAGCTTCAGCTGCAGAGGCAATGATTAAAGCGGCAGAACACTCGGTCATAAATAATACTCCATTAATTGTATTCACTTGTTCCGGAGGAGCAAGAATGGATGAAAATCAGCATTCTCTTCAATCACTTCCAAAAACAACAATAGCTTGTCAAATGGTTAAAGATGCTAAGTTGCCTTATATAGTTGTTAATACAAATCCAACAAGTGGAGGTGTGTCTGCATCTTTTGGATCGTTGGGATCAATTACATTGGCTGAACCAAACGCATTAATTTGTTTTGCAGGTCCTAGGGTAATTTCAAATACTGTGGGTGAGACACTGCCTGATGGATTCCAAAGATCAGAATATCTATTAGATCATGGGTTTATAGATCAAGTGGTTCATAGAAAAGAACTTAAAGATAAATTATCTCAAATAATTTCATTATTACTTAAAAGAGTAGCCTAATTGAAAATATCAAATGAACAAATTGATAAGCTTTTAGACGAGCTTCTTGAACTTCATCCAAAAAGAATAGATTTATCACTTGATAGAGTTTGTAACCTATTAGAAAAATTAGATAACCCTCAAAATAAAATAAATAATTTTGTTCATATTGCTGGAACTAATGGAAAATTTTCTACACTGAAATTTATTCAAGACATCTTAAAAAGTAATAGTAAATCTACTAATGCCTATATCTCGCCTCACCTAATTAGATTTAATGAGAGGTTTCAGCTTATGGATAAAGAAATATCAAATGAGGGGCTGTATTCCGTCTTAAATAAAGTGAAAGATTTTAATCATAGCGATCCGATTACTTTTTTTGAAATAACTAGTTCTGCTTTTTTTGAAGCAGCCTCGAATAGTCCGGCTGATTATACACTTCTTGAGGTAGGTTTAGGTGGAAGACTGGATAGCAGCAATGTAATAACTCCTGCAATCTCGGTTATTACCTCAATTTCTAAGGATCATCAGGATTTTTTAGGAGATAGCATTGAGATGATAGCATTTGAAAAGTCTGGAATAATTAAAAGTGATATTCCAGCTATTATTGGTTATCAGCCTTATCCAGAAGCTAGAGAAATGCTTATGGATCAGGCGGAATATAAAAAAGCTCCGATATTTGCTCATGGAATTCACTGGAACTTAACGGAACATAATGACAAGTTAATATATGAAGATAACCAAAATGAAATTGAATTTGATAACCTATATACACATAATGTATTTCAAAAAAAGAACCTTGGACTTGCATTGGCTGCAGCTTCAAAACTAACCAATATTGATATCAAGTCTTTTGTGTCTAAAAATCTTCATAATAAAACTTACTTTCCAGGGAGAATGGAAAAGATATCTGATGGCAAATTAGGATCTACTATAGCTTCAACAAATGAATTGTACATAGATGGTTCTCATAATGAGGACGCTGCGAGTAATCTAAATGAAACAATTAATCAGCTTACGAATAAAAAGTTATGTATAATTTTAGGAATGATCAATACAAAAGATCCAATTAGTTATTTAAGCAAGTTTGATAAAATTGATGCTCTAACTGTTATTACGATACCAAATGAAGAGAGTGCAATTGACTCAAATGAATTATATGCTGGGCTTAAAAAGTATTATAAAAATATAAATAGAGCCGACTCAATTCAGGAAGCATTGGCTAATTTAAATAATAATCACCAAGATGCACGTATCCTAATATGTGGATCTTTATATTTAGCTGGAAAAGTTTTAGAAATGAATTAAGCGATTGAGTCTTCAATCCACTCAACGATTGCAGTTTTAGATACCGCTCCTACTTTCGTTGCAGCAGCCTCACCATTCTTAAAAACTAACATAGTTGGGATTCCTCTAACACCAAACTGTGTGGGTGTATTAGGGTTTTCATCAATATTAATTTTAGCAACTGTGATTTTATCAGCCATTTCATCCGATATCTCTTCAAGAGGCTGGGTCAACATTTTACACGGGCCACACCACGGAGCCCAAAAATCTAGCACAACAGGCTTATCTGATTTCAAAACTTCTTCTTCAAAACTTGCGTCTGTAACATTTATTGTAGCCATAATATCCTCCTGTTATGATGTTGTAATTTAGTGATTCAATCTTTTAAGTCAAGGCATTAGGTATTTTATTTAATGGGTAAATAATTGAAATTATTTAATAAAAATAAATATACATTATTTCTTATTTTAATTTCTTATGTTTTTAATTTAGCGTAGTTGACAGTAATCTAATATATAAATTATCTCAATTATGCGTTTTTCTTTTTTTAAAACTTAAGTTATTACTTTCCAAAATTTTTTTTATAAATTTTCTATTATCTTTATTCAAACCGGTAATTTCATTCATATACTTTTGCAATTGGCTTATACTTGGCTCATTTTGAAAAATTTTTATATATAATTTATACGTACTAACTATTATTTTTTCTTGATCTCTTTTATAGATTTTTGTGTTTGAAATATTTTTTAATTCTGAGGGTAATCCAATAAACATTTTATTTTTTATATATTTTCTTCTCAAATAATGTTTATTGGGCAAACCGTTACCTGGTCTTTCTTGAAGATCACTGTATGGGCATCCATATATTGCTTGTGATGCTTTCTCTAATTCATTGGCAAACGTTGAGTCATTTTTTTGTTTAATTGAATATTTATTTAATTTAATCATTATCTTGAAAAAAACTACTTGGCTTGCCTTCAATCCATCTCTGATAATCACTCATAAATTTTCCATCTCGTTTGTCATATTTTACTAAATATAAATCCAGTGCAGACTCTTTTTTAATTATGCTCCTGGTAATTACGAGATTAATTTTTTTATTAATTTTTTTTAATAACGAATTATTTCGGTCAATTTTTTCACTCATCTCATTTTGGATTTCAGATAAGATTTTGATTTTCTTATAAATATATCTTGTGTTCCGAAGTTTTTGATTCTTAAAATAATTCTTAAAAATTCTAATTATCTTCACGTTTTTCTATATGATTTTTTATCGTTACTACATTTTCATCACTATATCCTGCTTCTTCTACTTTTTTTGTAGCGTTCTTAAATGTTGAGTTATATGATTTCTCTAAGCCCTCAGCCTCATCATAAGCGGAACCGATCTTATCTTTGGTTCTAACAATTTTTTCTCGAAGTATTTTTGCGGCATTAAAGGCATTTTTAACAATATTTAAGGTTTCCTCTGCTGACTCAGCATTTTCATGCAATTGCCATATCGAGTAAGCCGTTTGAATATATGGCGTAAAAGTATTAGGACTTACAACGTATATATTTTTGTCTTGAGCGTATCGATCTAAATCTTTTTGCCATAACTGAACACATTCTCTAGCCATGTGCTCATGCTCAGAGCTTGGAAGA
>CACFGR010000032.1 GCA_902565955.1 uncultured Pelagibacteraceae bacterium
GACATCGACAACCTTATTAATGGAAGATGGATCAATATCTATATGAATTTTTTTTGAATTTGGAGAAAACTCATCAATTTTTCCAGTGATTCTATCATCAAAACGTGCGCCAATATTTATCATCAGATCACATTTATTCATCGCCATGTTAGCTTCGTATGTACCGTGCATTCCCAACATTCCAACAAACTGAGTGTCGTCACCTGGAAAGGCGCCAAGACCTTGTAGAGTAGATGTAATTGGAAAACCAGTAAGACGAACAAACTCTCTTAAGAGTTGAACAGCTGCATTTCCTGAATTGATAACTCCCCCACCTGTATAAAAGATTGGCCTTTCAGCTTCTGCAATTAACTTCAGTGCATCATCGATATTATCAATGTTAGCTTTTAATTTTGGTCTATAAGACTTATGTTTAATTGTATCAGGTCCAATGTATGTTCCAGTTTGAAATTGAATATCTTTAGGTATATCAACGAGAACAGGTCCAGGTCTGCCGCTAGAAGCTACATAAAAAGCCTCGTGTAAGATCCTAGATAGGTCATTAATATTTTTAACAAGCCAATTATGTTTAGTGCAAGGACGCGTTATGCCAACTGCGTCACATTCCTGAAATGCATCTGTTCCAATTAAGTGCGTAGGAACTTGTCCACTAATGCAAACAAGAGGAATTGAGTCCATCATGGCATCAGTTAATCCAGTCACTGCATTAGTTACTCCAGGGCCAGACGTAACTAACATTACACCAACTTTACCGCTCGATCTTGCGTAACCTTCAGCAGCATGGGATGCTCCTTGTTCGTGTCTAACTAAAAAATGGCGAATTTGTTGGTTAGTTTTGTTAGTTTTTGCTAATTCATCATATATTGGTAAAACTGCGCCTCCCGGATAGCCAAAAATTGTATCAACTTGTTGATCTTCCAAGGCCTTCAAAACCATTTGCGCGCCAGTCATCTGCAGATTAACCATAAATACTACTTCCAATAAAAAATGACGTTTTATGTAGATTTACTCAATAAGTCAAATAATTTAAATATATGAAAAGTATATTTTATAAAAATTTTATAAATATTTCTTCAAATCAACATTTTGGGTAATATTATTACTTTTAATCCATGTATTTTGCCTTTTAATGTAGTTTCTAGTATTTTTTTTCATGATATTTTTAGTCTCTTCTAAACTGATTTTTCCTTCTATAAAGTTTGTTATTTCACGAACTCCAATTGCCTTCATAATCGATAATTCAGTGCTATAATTCTTCTCAATTAAGGATTGAACCTCTGCAACGGCGCCATCTCTAAACATATTATCAACTCTTTGCATAGCTGACTCATAAAGTTCCTCACGTAAACCACCAGTTAGTAGCAGTCTATAGTTTACATTTTCTATTTTTTTATTCGGTTCAAGTTGCCATTCTTCTAAAACTTTTCCAGTCTGAAGTAACAATGAATAGCTACGCACTATTCTTTGTTTATCATTTGAATTAATTTTTGTGCCTGGATACCTTGTTAAGATTTTATTGTATAAATGATCAAGACCATTGGTTTCTAAATCCAGCATTGCTTGCTCTCCTATATTTTTTTTTATGGAAGGAATTTCTGAGAGTCCACCCATCAAAGCTTTTAAATATAAACCTGTTCCTCCTACAACAATTGGAAGCAGCTTATTATCAAAACAATTATTTATTTCATGCTCTGCTTTTTCTAGCCAAATAGCTGCTGAGCAACTTTCACTTCCTTTAAACATTCCATAAAGACGATGGTCATATTTTTTGCATATTTCATCGTCTGGTCTATCAGTTAGTATTTTAAGATCTTTGTATACTTGTAGACTATCAAAATTAATTATTGCTGATTCATGTTTTGAAGCAATTTGAGTTGCAAGATTTGATTTTCCACTTGCAGTGGGACCAAAGATAACCAGTATGTCCCTTTTTTCCATTAAGATTAATCGAGAGACAATCTTGCGCCTATATATTTTTTAGAATTAGGACCAGAATAGAAAACAATTAAAACATTTTCTTTTCCTTGAGAAACAACCTCGTCAATTATTTGTAATACTTCCCCAGATGTTTTCACTGATCTATTTTGTATTTCAATGATAATGTCGTCTTTTTTGATATTTTGTCGTATTAGGAAAGAGTCATTATTGATTTCAGATATAATCACCCCTTGCAAAGTTTTAGCTAAATCCAATCTGGATTTGTCTTCATCTGTCAATGTTCTGACTTTTATTCCTAGTTCTTTTATTAAAAAAGCTGATCCATTATTTTCAATTGAGGCAAGTTCCTCAAGAGACGGTTGTTTGCCCAGATTTACAAATAATTGCACTTCTTTTTCATCTCTCCAGACAACAACCTTTGTAGATTGACCAATATCAGCTTCAGCTACAAGTTTTGGAAGTGTTTGAACAGACTCTACTTCTTTGCCGTTGAATTCAATAATAATGTCACCTTCATTTACTCCGCCCTTAAGTGCTGGACTATCTGTGGTAAGGCCTTGAACTAGTGCGCCATACGTTTTGCCAAGACCCAAACTCTCGGCAATTTCATCAGTTACTTCTTGTATTCTTACTCCCAGCCAGGCTCTTTCAATTTCTCCTGTTTCTTGCAGTTGCTTAATAATATTGTTTGCAAGATTAGATGGAATAGCAAAACCGATTCCAATAGATCCACCGCTTGGAGAAATTATCATTGAATTTACTCCGATCACTTTTCCCTCTAAATCAAATAATGGTCCCCCTGAATTACCCCTATTTATGGACGCATCAGTTTGAATGAAGTCGTCATATCTTCCACCAAGCATTCTTCCTCTTGCTGAGACAATACCTGCTGTAACAGTGCCTCCCAATCCGTGTGGGTTGCCGATTGCCATAACCCAATTACCTACTTTTGCAGTATCTGAATCACCAAACTCTAAAAATGGAAGGTTGTTTGCATTAACTTTCAAGAGAGCTAAATCTGTCTCAGCATCAGAAGCAATCAATTCAGCTTCCAATTTTAATCCATTAGTAAATGTAACTTGAATATCAGAGGCATTTTCTACGACATGATTATTTGTAACAATAAAACCATCAGCAGAAATCACGAAACCCGAACCTAATGAACTAAATTGTCTTTCTGATGGTTCTGGACTAGGCATATTAAAAGGAAAATTAAAAAAATCTTCAATAGATGGAACTTGAGGGCCTGTATTTTCAATTACGCCTGTAGTTGAAATATTAACGACTGAGGGTGAAACTCTCTCAGCTAAATCAGAAAAAGTATCGGGTCCATTAAAGCCTAAAGATTGAAACGTAGAACAAATAAACAAAAAAAAGAGAATTGGTATAATTTTGATATCTAATTTCATCTGACTGCAGTCCATAACATTAAAAAACCTAATATAGCTGATGCCAATCCTCCCCATTTAAGAGTATCGTTGTTCATCTCTAACATGGACCTGATCATGTACTTCATTCTATTAGGAAATAAGGCATAAAGAAGGCCTTCTATGATTAAAAGTAATCCGATAGATCCTAATATAAACTGCAACATTTTAGGGAAATTGAATATTTTTACTCAGAATAAGTTCCAAAATATTGGAAAAATTCACTTTCAGGAGACAAAATCATCGTAGTATCAGAACTTTTCAGGCCTTCAGCATAAGCTTGCATTGCTCTGTAGAAAGCAAAAAATTCAGGATCTTTTCCAAATGCATCTGCAAAAATTTTATTTGCCATTCCATCACCTTCACCGCGAATTATGTTAGCTTCTTTTTCTGCCTGAGACTTTATAATCGTAACTTCCTTATCAGCAGTTGAACGAATTTTTTGTGCCATCTCAGCACCTTTTGCCCTAAATTCTCTAGCTTCACGTTCACGTTCAGTTTGCATTCTTCCAAAAATCGCTTGGCTATTAGCTTCAGGTAGATCAGCTCGTTTTATTCTTACATCAACAATTTCTATTCCAAAGTTCTTCACCTCAGCTTCGGCTAATGACGTAATTTGTTTCATTAGTTTCGAACGATCATCTGATAATACAGCAGATAGAGGTTCCTCACCTAATACGCCCCTAATTCTTGAATTAACAACCGCAGAGATTCTTGATCTAGCGACATTTTCATTACCAAATGCCTTATAGAACTCTAAAACATCAACAATTTTGAATTTTACATAAGCGTCAACAATAAGTCTTTTTTGATCAGATGCAATTACCTCAGCTGCAGGGGCATCAATGTCTAGAATACGATTATCAATAAATATGACATTCTGAATGAATGGAATTTTAAAATTAAGACCTGGTTCAGTGATTACTCTTTTTGGATCACCAAACTGCAATACGATAGCATTTTTAACTTCAAGAACAGTGAACAAGGTGAAATAAGCAACTACTGCTATAAATCCTAAAACTATCAATGATATTCTTGTAGTGCTCATAATTAGTCCTGTGACTTCTTGCTTAATTCTGGAAGAGGTAAATAAGGAACAACTGAATCACCTCCAGCTTTGTCAATAATAACTTTATCCATATCGGAAAAAACATCTTCCATTGTCTCATAAAATATTCTTTTCTTTGTCACTTGAGGAGCTTTTGCGTACTCTGTTTGAATTGATAAAAACCTTGCCGCCTTACCTTCGCTGTCAGCAATAACTTTTTGTCTATAACCCTCAGCAGATTGAAGAATTTGCTCCGCCTCACCCCTTGCTCTTGGAATTATATCGTTCGCGTATGCTTCTGCTTCATTTCTCTGTCGTTCCATATCAGCCCTTGCAGCTTGTACATCTCTAAATGCGTCGATTACCTGTGCTGGTGGGTCAGCCTTTTGAGTTTGCACTTGTGTTATTGTAATGCCCGTACCATATTCGTCTAAAATTTCTTGTATAATTGATCTAGTTTGTTCCTCTATTTCTGTTCTTCCTTCTGTCAGAATGGATTGCAGGCCACCCTGCCCGATAGACTCTCTCATCGCAGTCTCTGCAGCACTTTTCACGGTAAGTTCGGGAGCTTGAACATTAAATAAAAACTTACCCGCATCATTGATTAACCAGAATACTGAAAAGTCAATATCAACAATATTTTCGTCACCTGTTAACATTAAACTTTCTTCTTCTACATCTCTAATCGCAGTGACTCTAGAATCTGGACTTTGTCTGTAACCAACATCTATTCTATTTATTTTGGTTACTTTGGGCGTGAATACACGCTCTATTGGAAATGGTAAGTGATAGTTTAGTCCAGGTTGTGTGGTTTTGGTGTACTTTCCAAATTGTAAGACTACACCCTGCTCGTCCGGTAAAACTCTATAAAAACCACTCGCAAGCCATATAAGTATTAATATACCAATGATAACCATTGGTCCTAACTTTCCAAAAAAAGAACCTGGCATCATTCCTTTGAAACGATTCTGTGCGTTGCGGATCACATCATCCATGTTGGGTCCTGGACCACGTCTACCGCTTCCATTTCCCGAAGAACCCCAAGGATCGTTATTGTTATTATCAGACCAAGACATATAATTTAGAATTATTACCTATATATGGTAAAATTGCTTAAAAGCAATTATTTACACTTATACTAATATATATTGTAATTTATTACGTAAATACAAGATCAAAAATATGGCAGAAACTCTCGAAAATCAGGCTTTACACCTACTTGGACAAGTTGTTAACGAAGAAGCAGGAGAGAACATTGTGGCTCTTGGTATGGTTAAAAATGTATCTGTGAGTGAGGGAAAAATAGACTGTATTATTGAATTCAAAGAAAATGATCAGAAAAAAAATGAAAAAATTTTTGAGGATGCTCAAAGAGTACTGAAAGAAATTCCTGGTATAACTAAGGTTAATATCATCACAACCTTACATAAGGAAAATTCAATACATGCAAATGATGAAGTAAATTCAGGCAACAAAGCAAATAGCGTTGGCACTAATCAAATAAAATATATTCTTGCAGTTGCTTCAGGAAAAGGAGGAGTCGGCAAATCAACAGTCGCTTCAAATCTTGCGTGCGCATTTAAATCACTTGGTTTAAAAACCTGTTTACTTGATGCTGATATTTATGGCCCCTCAATTCCCAAAATGATTGGAATTAATGAGAAACCTCATTCGGATGGAGAAAAAATTGAAACAATCAATCGATATGGACTATCGACAATGTCTATGGGATATATGGTCAATGATGAAAATCCAATCATCTGGAGAGGTCTCATGGTCATGAAAGCAATTAATGAAATGATTGATAAAGTAAATTGGGGAGCTGCAGATATTATGGTCATTGATTTACCCCCAGGCACAGGTGATGTTCAACTGTCTCTGATTCAGAAACTAAAAATCTCTGGAAGTTTAATTGTCACTACACCTCAAGATATTGCTTTAATTGATGTAATTAGAGGGTTAAAGATGTTTGAAAAAACTAAAGTCCCCATTCTTGGCATTGTAGAAAACATGAGTTACTTCTTGGCACCTGATACAGGTAAGGAATATAAGCTGTACGGTGAAAGTAAAACAAATGAAGTTGCTGAAAAATATGATTATGAAATACTCGCAAATCTTCCTCATGATCCATTACTTCTTGAGCAGTGCGAAAAAGGTCACCCTCTTACAGATTTAGTGCCAGATCATAAAGTCAGCCAAATGTTTATTGAATTAGCTGAGAATTTATTAAAACGATTAAAATTAGAACAATTAGCAAATACTAACTAATTTCAAACTTTCTTTGCAGTTCGCTCCATTCTCTTTTAGACAGACCTTCTTCTTCAAAGGAAACTTTCTCACCTTTAAGAAGTTTTCTCATTAGATTGACCTCTTTGGCGGAGAGTTCTGTTCCACCAATTCTATAATCTTCAAATGCTTCGTAAGTAAGAGGAACCCATTTTTTTACAATATCTAACATGGCATCCGCATAAACACGTATTTCATACTGCGCATGGTCATCAGCTCTTAGCGCAAGAAAGTGCAATAAATTATTCAGGTCAATCTTCCAGTACCATTGTGTATAGGTATTAAGGGTAAGATTCATACGGGCCAATTCTCTTGCAATCCCAGACTTACTCTCATCAATGATATTGCCCTCAGAACTTTCGTTTAACAGCGTTTCATAATTAGAATATGTCTGCTCTGCATCCTTTTTTAGTATTTGTATAACATTAGAAGCTTCATCATCTGTTAACGCATCACCTCTACCCTGATTATTAATTGCAGACTGTGCTGCTAGGTTTTCTGCTGATGGAATATAGAACTCTTTATCAAGAATTGAGTAGCGAGCCGAGTACTCA
>CACFGR010000033.1 GCA_902565955.1 uncultured Pelagibacteraceae bacterium
GTTTATAATGATTTTATAACAGATGAAGATAAAATAAATGTGGCCAATATTATTGGTAAAAAATCACCTGTTATAACAACTCTCGCTAGGGTTGAAGAGAGAAAAGGTCATAAGTTTATTTTAAATGCATTACCTGAGATTAAAGAAAAATTTCCAAATGTATTATATTTGATAGCAGGTAAAGGTCCGTATCTAGAAAATATTAAAAAAATAACTAAAGAAATGAATTTAGAGGCTAATGTTAAGTTTCTAGGCTGGATAACTGAGCCAGAAAAATCATTAATTCTAAAACTATCTGACTTATTTGTTATGACACCGACAACTGTGGGAGAATCAGTTGAAGGTTTTGGCATGGCTTATATTGATGCTTCATTTCATGGTGTTGCATCTATTGGAAGTGATAGCGGTGGAGTAAGCGACGCAATTTTAGATAATAAGACAGGAATAATATGTGAGTCTGGTAATCAAAAAATGATTACAGAAAAAATATTGCTCTTACTTGAAAATAAAAAAATGAGAGAAAACATGGGAGCAAATGGAAAGTTAAGAGCTAATGAAAATTATGCATGGGATAAAAAGGTTATTGAATACCTTGATGCATCAAATTAAGTCAATGTGAGAAATTTTATGGTAGCGGGAGAGGGATTTGAACCCCCGACCTAAGGATTATGATTCCTCCGCTCTAACCAACTGAGCTACCCCGCCAAAGATGAGCCATAATATACAATATTACTAATTTGTCGAATGGATCCAACCGCCTCCCAAAAGTCTTGTACCTATTTCATCTTTACAATAAAAAACGCAGGCCTGACCTGGTGATACAGCTGTTTCAGGAGATGCGAGAGAAATTTTTGCTTCATTCTTATTATTAATTTCTATTTTTGCATCTAATAGTTTTCCAGTTGATCTAACTCTTACATGCAGATCGTTTGGTAAGTTTTTTGTAATTAAGTTTACGTTTTCAACATATATAATTGAGGAACTAATATTATCCTTATTTGCCACAATGACTCTGTTTTTATCTTTATCAATTTTTTTTACATAAAGCGGCTCATCCTGTGAAACTCCTAAACCCCTTCTTTGTCCTATTGTGAAATTTTGAATACCTTCATGTTTATTAAGTACATTTCCGTCTAAATCTACAACTTCACCTTCATTGCTTTCAATGTTCTTATTTATAAATTTTTTATAATCTCCATCGGGTATAAAACAAATATCCTGACTATCGCTTTTGTTAAACACGTGTAAGTTTAGTTTTAAAGCTAAATTCCTTATCTCATCTTTTTTATAATCGCCCAGAGGGAATTCGATGAGATCCAGATCCTCTTTTTTCATTGTAAAAAGAAAGTAGGACTGATCTCGGTCTTTATCTTGTGGAACATATAATCGCCACTCATTATTAATTTTTACTTTCTTTATATAATGCCCTGTCACTAATGATTTTGCATTAATTTCTTTTGCAAATGAAAGTAAATCAAGAAACTTCACTTTTTCATTACAATTTATGCAAGGTATGGGGGTTCTCCCTGATTTATATTCGTTAATAAAAGGTTCAATAACATTTTTTCTAAAAATTTCCTCATAGTCAAAAACGTAATGTGGAATAGTTATGGTGTTAGCTATTTTTTTTGCATCCATAATATCTGCACCAGAACAACATGTTTTCGAGTTTGCAATTTTTTTTCATCATATAGTCTTAGAGTGACACCTATCACATCTTCATAATCCTTATTCATGAGTGCAGCAGCTACTGAGGAGTCAACGCCACCTGACATAGCTACTACAATAGGATTATTTCCCTTTATGTTGTTCACATTATTTTCCATATGATTAAATAATTTTGCTCTGGTATGTATAATATATTTGTCTTATTGTCTATTTTACAAGATTTACTCCTGATATGAACATAACACCTGAAAAACTTGATGAATTGATTAGAATTGTTCATCTTGCGGGTGTTGAAATCATCAAAATCTATAAAAAAAAGGTAACAAAAAAATACAAGTCCGATAATACGCCTGTTACTAATGCAGATATAAAGGCAAATGATATTATTTGTAAGGGCTTAAAAAGGCATTTTCCTGATATTTCTATTGTTTCCGAAGAGCAAGTTAAAAAAGGTAAAGCTGCTCAAAGATTTTGGTTAGTAGACCCACTAGATGGCACAAAAGAATTTTTAAAAGGTAACGGCGAATTTACTGTCAATATTGGCCTTATTGAAAATAAAAAACCAGTTTTTGGTATTATTTATATGCCAACCAAAAATAAGCTTTATTTCACAAAGGATAAAAAATCTTATTTTTCAAAATTGAATAAAAATGGACATGTTAAAAATATTAAAAAAATTAAAGTTAAAAAAAGAAATAAAAACATAGTCATCTTAAGTAGATCTCATTCACTTGCTAAGAGTGAACTAGAAAAAGCAAAAAAAATGGTTCTAAAGAGATTCAATGCTAATAAAATACTGCGTTCAGGAAGTTCAATAAAATTATGTTATATCGCGCATGGCTTAGCTAATGTATACCCTCGGTTTGGAACTACAATGGAATGGGATACGGCCGCTGGAGATGCTATATTAAGATTTGCGGGTGGCAGAATAAGAACATTAGATCGAAAAATTTTGCGTTATGGTAAGCGTAATTTTAGAAACTCTTCTTTTATTGCTCGCAGCTAATTAAAGCTTATTGGATTACCAAATACTGACTTATTAATTCTATTTTTCCAAAATGCTGCTTTACCATTTATTATTGTTCCAACAGGCCAACCTCTAAGCTTCATGCCATTGAAAGGTGTCCATCCACACTTTGATTTCATATCTTTATTCAAAACTTTTTTAGTTTTATTCATATCAATAATTGTTAGATCTGCGTCATAACCAACTTTAATTAACCCCTTATTTTTAATCTTAAAAATTTTTTTAGGATTAAAGCTTGTTAGCTTCACTACTTCATTGAGTGTAATTGTCTTTTTTGTGACCTCATTTAAAAGAATAGGAAGTAGAGTTTGAACTCCCGGCATTCCTGATGGACTATTTGGATAAATTTGATTTTTTTCAGATTTTAAATGAGGAGCGTGATCTGATCCAATAATATCAATTTGTCCTCTTTGTAATGTTTTTCTAAGAACATTTCTGTGTCTAGTTCCTCTAATAGGTGGATTCATCTGAGCGTAAGTACCCAGTTTTTTATAACAATCTGGTGATGCCAATATTAGGTGCTGAGGAGTTACTTCAAATGAGACATATTTTCTATTTTTTAGTAGCAATTTTATTTCTTCTGCCGTTGTTATATGAAGTACATGTATTTTTTTCTTACTTCTGTTAGCTGACCTGATCAGCTTTCTAGTAGAACTTAAGGCTGTATCTTCATTTCGCCACACTTGATGGCTCAATGGCTTCCCTTTTTTAGCATATTTTTTTCTAGTAATAAGCATATCTTCATTTTCAGAATGGAATGAGATCATTTTATGAGTCGATCTCATAATTTTTTCAATATCAGTATGGTTTGAAACGAGTAATGTGCCAGTTGAAGAGCCAACAAAGACCTTTATGCCACAACAACCTTTTACTTTTTCAACTTTTTTAATTTCTTTAATGTTATCTTTCTCAGCTCCAAAATAAAAAGCGTAGTTGCAATGCATTCTCTTTTTTGCAGTCTGCAGTTTCTTCATAAAAAGCTTTCTTGTTGTAATGCTAGGCTTGTTATTCGGCATATCAAAAACTGAAGTTATCCCGCCTGCAACAGCAGCTAAGCTTCCAGTTTTGAGGTTTTCTTTTTTAGTATTGCCCGGCTCTCTAAAGTGAACTTGTGTATCAAAAGCACCTGGTAGAACATGTAAACCTTTTGCATCAATAGTCTTTTTTGATTTCAGATTAGCAAGTTTACCAATTTTAAAAATTTTTCCATTTTTAATGGCAATATCAGCTATTTTCTCATTTATGTGACTTACAATCTTTCCGTTTCTTATAATTAAATCAATCATGATAGAGTTTCTTTTATGCTATTTATCACTTTCTCAACAGATAAATTTTCAAGTTCATGATCCAGCATATCATTATTAGATTTAATCACAGTATGATTTCCCCATGGTCCATACACTAAGTCGTTTGTGGGTCCAAAAAGGGCAAAAGTTTTACATCCAGCTGATGCCGATAGATGCATTAGTCCACTATCACTGCCAATAAAAAAATCACATTTTTCAAATATTGGTACCATATGTCTAAGATTACCCCAGTCAAACAAATTTATAATTTTAAGGCTTGATGAATTTAAGAAATCGTCAAACTCTTTTTTATTTCGAATGTCATTCGAAATACCAGTTAAAATTATTGTGTAATTTTTAAAAAATTCATTTTCAAGCAAAGTCTTGTATTTTTTTATTGACCAATCTTTTTTTGACCAGTTTGAATAAGGTGCAACAGCAATCAAACGTTGATTATTAGAAATTTTTACTAAGCTTTTTGAGCTAACTTCAGAGTCATACCAAACTTTTGGAACTATTGCTTTATCAGTATTTAAGAATTTTTTAAATTGTATAAGTTTATGAAAATTGTTGTTACCTTTGAATATTTTTCTTGTCCTGGTAGCAAGTAAATAAGATGTAATTGAAGATCTTAAATCGATCACAAGATCCCACCTTTTAAAAAAAGAGAATCTAATTATATCTAACCAATGCAAACCGTATCTTTTTTTATTAACAACCAAAATTTTTGATAGTCTTGGCATATTGACGTATATGTCTTTAGCAAATGGACTTGTGATTACAGAAAAACTACAATCATCGTATTTCTGTAAATAGAAATTTATTATTGATGTGGAAAGAATAGTATCCCCTATTCTTGTGGGTCCTATAAAAAGGATTTTCATCTTATTTAATACCTTTTAACATATGGTGCCGTCGGAGAGACTCGAACTCTCACGAACTATGTTCACTGATCCCTCAAACCAGCCTGTCTACCAATTCCAGCACGACGGCAGATTTCCAAGTTTTTTCTATAATTGTTGATATGTTGAAATATATACATTTAACTATAATTGTAATATTAAACTATATTAAAAAATTATTATGTTGAACGAAAATTTGCAATATCCATCAGATTTTAATACTGAAGTGAAAGATGCCACGGCACATCTATATAAGGGTGTAGAAAAAATTATACCTGAAGTTGAGTGGCCATTTCATGCTCCACTCATTCATGAAATAAATAAGCTAAAAAAAGAAAAAAATATTGCGATATTAACACACAATTACCAGACACCTGAAATCTTCCACTGCGTGTCTGATATAGTCGGCGACTCATTAAAATTAGCTTATGAGGCAAGGGACTCTGATGCAGATACAATAATTGTTT
Source organism: uncultured Pelagibacteraceae bacterium (assembly GCA_902565955.1). Classification (GTDB taxonomy): domain Bacteria; phylum Pseudomonadota; class Alphaproteobacteria; order Pelagibacterales; family AG-422-B15; genus CACNXQ01. The sequence goes on from CACFGR010000033.1 coordinate 5,351, forward strand.
GCGGCGTTCATTTTATGGCTGAAACAGCAAAAATACTTAGCCCAAACAAAAATGTTTTAATCCCAGATACTCGTGCAGGATGTTCTTTATCTGAATCGATAACCGCAGAAGACATAAGATTATTGAAGCAAAAATATCCAGGTGTACCAGTTGTTACATATGTGAACACATCAGCGGATGTAAAAGCAGAAACTGATGTATGCTGTACATCAGGAAATGCAAAACATGTAGTAGAATCTTTAGGTGTTGATAAAGTTATTTTTCTACCAGACGAATACCTTGCAAAGAATATTGCAGCTCAAACAGATGTAAAAATTATTTCTTGGAAAGGTCGTTGTGAGGTGCATGAAAGATTTACTGCAGATGAAATAATGGCATATAAAAAACAACATAAAGATATTGTTGTATTAGCACATCCCGAATGTTCTCCTGAAGTAATTGCAGTAAGTGACTTCGCTGGCTCAACGGCTGGAATGAGTAATTATGTAAAAGACAATCAACCTGGCAAGGTAATTATGGTTACGGAATGCTCAATGAGTGACAATGTTGCCATAGAGAATCCTAATGTCGAATTTATCAGACCTTGCAATCTATGTCCGCATATGAAAAGAATTTCGCTAAAGAAAATATATGACGCAATACGATTTAATCAGTTTCAAATTCAAGTTGATAAGGCAATTATCGATAAAGCTCGTCTTTCCATTGATCGTATGCTTGAAATTGGCAGAAGCAGCTAATGTCTGATGCTATTTATAGCCCTGATGTTGTAATAGTCGGTGGAGGTGTGGCCGGTTTAACTGTTGCACTCAACTTAGCGCCAAGAAGAGTTTGTGTAATTACTAAAAGTTCACTTGGAATAAATACTTCAAGCAGTTGGGCTCAAGGAGGTATTGCCGCGGCAGTTTCAAAAGATGACAGTAATGAAAGTCATATTAATGATACTTTGACTACAGCAAAAGGCTTGGCGAATATCGATGCAATTAAAGAAGTTGTAAATAATGCAAAAGGAATCATTGATGATTTAGAGGGATACGGAGTTAATTTTGATAAAAATGAAGATGGTTCATTTAACTTAGGGCTAGAAGGTGCCCATAGCTTTAATAGAATCATAAGGTCAAAAGGTGATAGTTCTGGTCTTGAAATTATGCGCGGCTTAATTGAAAAAGTAAAAAAAAGTGATCACATCACAGTTTTAGAAAATGTTTCGATTGATCGAATTATGACAGACAACAATACTATTTACGGAGTAATTGGAAGATTTACTGATGATAATGTTCCTGACAGTAATGTAATTATTCAAAGTTCTCACGTAGTTCTAGCAACAGGTGGTTTGGGAGGTATTTTTGCAAATACGACCAACCCACGAAGTTCTTATGGAGAGGGTGTGGCGTTGGCATCTCATGCTGGTGCAACACTTACTGACATGGAGTTTGTACAATTTCACCCAACAGGTCTTGATTTTGGCTTAGACCCTACTCCTTTGGCTACTGAGGCGATTAGAGGTGAAGGGGCTTACCTTGTAAATCAAGACGAAGTAAGGTTTATGATTGGTATT
>CACFGR010000034.1 GCA_902565955.1 uncultured Pelagibacteraceae bacterium
ATTCCAGCTTTGCACATCTAGGCAATTAATTAAATTAGCATTGTTATAGCCTGACCATATATTTAAAAGATGTGTTTTACCTGATTTTTTTTGCCCAAATATTACAGCTGATCTATTAAACCAGTCCTGTGGAGATTTTAGTAAAGTTGAAACATTAAAATTACTTTTACTAATATAAAAATCCTCAGGATCATAAGTTTCTATATTTTTTAAATTAAAGATTAATTGTCCTTTTTCCATTTAGTTTATGTTTTTAAACCAGTAACTTATATAATTTATTAAAGATAATAGAGTACATATCAATACAACAGTAATTAATACTTCGTTTAACATTAATGCAGTGAAATATTTCTCATATCCGTTGATATTGCTTAGCATGGTTGTAATAACAAGACAAAACTGAAAGAATGTATTTAATTTACTGATTTTAGTTGGTTTAACCTCAATTTTTTTACCAACCAAAAAAGTGACTGCAAACGACCCCAAAATAATTATATCTCTTGAAATTATTATTATGATTATGAATACAGGCAACAGTTTGAGATTTCCAATGAGTATAAAAATCGAAATTACGAATGCTTTATCGGCAATTGCATCTAAATATGAACCTAGTTCACTTTGAACTTTAAAATATCTTGCGATAAATCCATCTAAAAAATCACTTACAGCAATTAAAAGAGTAAATAAAGCCGCATAATTATATAATTCCTCCAAAAGAAACCACGCAACAAATGGAATAGTAACCAAACGGTAAATTGATATAAAATTTGGTAAATTTTTAATCATCTAACGAGACTTTGTAATATGGTCCAAGATTTACTGCATTAATTTTATTTTGAGAGAGCAGAAGAACAAACTTATCTCCATCTCCTAAAAAATCCACGTAACCCTCAACCTTATCCGTAGTAAATAAAGATGGCTGATATTGTTCCAAAAGCCTTACTGATTGCAGTCGATTTTGTAACTCAACCCAATCAGAAATGTCTTCAATATCATATACAAACTTAAATCTGTAAACCTCATCAGATTGTTTTGTAAGATCAATCCACGTAAGTAAAAGTTCATTTTTTATATCCTCAATTAATGGTGAAAAAATATCATCCCTAAATAAAGAATAATCAGTCAAATAACTCTTTCTAATTATCTTTTCTTTTTGATTCAAATTAAACTTTATTATTAAATCAAATCTAAGCTCATTTAATTTTTCATATATAGGGCTACACCATATTAATATTATATCATTTTCATCATTTAAATTATTTCCTTCTATGTCTTTATTTTCCAAAAAATTAGATAAATCGATATTGCCCATTTCAGTCTGTGAAAACGTCTTTACATCTAAATTTATTTTATTACCTATATTTTTAATTTTTTTCCATTCGGTGTTCCACAAATTAAATAGAATAAAAAATTGATTGGAATTAGAAAATGCTGCATTGACTGTGATATTTTGAGAACTTACCTCAGAAAATGTCAAGGAATTCGATTTGTAGAATTCTTTGATACGGAACGGACTAAAATATATATTAAACTCGCCAAGGTAAGTTTCTGTAGAAATTTTTTCATCAACAAACTCAATACTTTCCACAAAATAAGAAATATCGATATCATTTAATTTGCTTAATTTTTTATAATCCTCTGGCGTAAGAAGTTTAACTGATACTCTTTTAAAGGCAATTTCTTCAGCTTTAGATATAGCGGTATTTCTAATATCAGTCTCATTTGAAAAAGATAAATTTACCTTTATGCCGGATGATGAAAAAAAATCTACATTTTCATTAGCAAGACAGGAATTAATAAAAGCAAATAAAAAAACAATCACAAAGCTTATTTGCTTAGTATTGGTATTAAAAATCATATATAAGAAATCTAAATGAAGAAGCTATCATACTCAAGTTCAGGCGTAAGCATAAATAAAGGAAATAAATTTGTATCTGAAATTAAAAAAATAATTCGTAAAGATAAAAATCTTAAAAAATCCAATATTGGTGGTTTTTCAGGTCAATTTGTTCTTGATTCAAAAATTAAAAAACCGATTCTTGTTGGTGCTACCGATGGAGTTGGAACAAAAATTGAGATTGCCCGTATGATGAGAGATCATAAGACAATTGGAATTGACTTAGTTGCCATGTGCGTGAATGACTTAATAGTTGATCAGGCTAAACCTCTTTTTTTCTTAGACTATATTTCAACTGGGAAATTAAACATATCCAAAGGTAAAGAAATTATAGGGGGTATTATTAAGGGATGTAAAATATCTAATTGTTTACTGCTAGGTGGAGAAACAGCTGAACATCCAGAAGTTGACTCAAACGATAAGTATGATCTTGCTGGATTTTGTGTAGGAGTTAAGAGTGGGGTTGCCAAAGCAAGTCCAAAATTAAGAGAAAATGATATTATTGTAGGAATTTCATCATCAGGTCTTCACTCTAATGGATATTCTCTTGTTAGAAAGATAATCAAAGAAAACAAAATAAAATTAAATAAAAAGATAGAAAAAAATAAAACCATTGGTGAACTATTACTCAAACCTACAGAGATATACGTAAGTCCAATACTTGAAATGTACACAAAAAAAATAATAAAAACATGCGCTCATATTACTGGTGGAGGAATTACAGAAAATTTACCAAGATCATTAAATAAAAATGTTTCAGCAAAAATAAATTTAGAAACCTTTAATTTGCCAACAATATTTAAATGGATACAAAGTTTTGGAGTATCGCAAAATGAAATGTTAAAAACATTTAATTGCGGATATGGTATGATAGTAATCTTAGATAGAACAAAGATTAATCAATTTGAAAAATCAATTAAGAAACACAAACTTAAATACAGTATAATTGGCAATTTAGTGAATTCAAAAAAAATAAATAAAAAAGTTAGTTATATTGGCAAATTAAATTTTAATGATTAAGCATCCCATAGGTATCTTTATATCTGGACGTGGTTCAAATTTAAAATCGATTGTAGATGCATGTAAAGAAAAAGAGTATCCAGCAGAAATAAAAGTTGTTTTTTCAAATAATAAGAATGCTCCCGGCTTAAGTTTTGCAAAAGAAAATAATTTAGAAGCAATCACATTAGACTACCATAATTTTAAAAATACTGAAGAATATGAAGAAAAGATTATCAGTCTATTAAAACCTTATGACCTTGAACTAATTTGTTTAGCAGGATATATGAAAATATTATCAAAAAAATTAATTGATCATTATCCTAATAAAATTATAAACATACATCCTTCATTACTACCTAAATATAAAGGGCTCAATACTCACCAACGTGTTCTAGAAAACAATGAAACTAAGACAGGTTGTACAGTGCACTACGTAAATCAAGAAATGGATGGAGGGAAGATCATTCTACAGAGAGAAGTAGAGATTAGTGCAGAGGATACAGAAACCTCAGTTTCTAAGAAGGTCTTAAAAGAAGAACATATTATTTATCCCAAAGCCATCAAGTTGGTGCTTACGAAATAATGTCTGCCTCATCAAAGAAATGATTTATCTCGATTTTAGCATTTTCAAGGCTGTCTGATCCATGCACAGAATTTTTTTCTAGAGACAAAGCGTATTTTTTTCTAATCGTTCCCTCAGCAGCTTCCTCTGGATTAGTTGCACCCATTACTTCTCTATTCCTTAGAATTGCATTTTCTCCTTCAAGGACCTGTACCACTATTGGCCCTGAACACATAAAATCGCACAAGCTTTGAAAAAAAGGTTTGTCGGAATGCACTCCGTAAAAAGAGGCTGCTTTATTTTGGTCTAATTGAATCCTTTTAGACGCAACAATTCTTAGGCCAGCAGACTCAAGCATTGCGGTAATTTCGCCAATTTTATTACGCTCAACAGCATCTGGTTTTATTATCGAAAAAGTTCTCTCAATTGCCACTATTTACCCTCATAATATTTAGATACAAATCTATTTAAAAGTTTAACACCAAACGCTGTAGCTCCCTTTGGCGAGGTTGGCAATGGTTGCTTAGTCCATGTAGTTCCAGCAATATCAAGGTGTGCCCACGGAACTTTATTTACAAATCTCTGCAAGAATTGTGCTGCTGTAATAGAACCTGGACCTCTTCCATTTGTAATATTTTGCATATCTGCAATGGGTGAATTTAACATTTTGTCATACCTATCATTAAGGGGAAGTCTCCACAATTTCTCTCCCTCAATATCTCCAGCTTCTGATAGCTGCTTACTTACTTTGTCACTATTTGAAAAAAGTCCTGCATATTCATCACCTAATGCAACAATTATGGCTCCAGTTAATGTTGCGAGATCAACCATAAGTTCTGGTTTATATTGCTCCTGAGTATACCAGAGTGCATCAGCAAGAACTAGTCTTCCCTCTGCATCTGTGTTTAATACTTCTATTGTTTGACCTGAGTAAGATTTAACTACATCGCTCGGTCTTTGGGCCTTACTACCAATATGATTTTCAACTAAGCCGACAACACCAATTACATTAGCTTTTGCTTTTCTTAATGCAAGGGCTTTCATTAAACCAATTACAACTCCTGAGCCACCCATATCATATTTCATTTCTTCCATACCATTTGAAGGTTTTAATGATACGCCTCCAGTGTCAAATGAAACACCCTTACCAATAAATGCTATTGGTTTTTTTTTCTTATTTCTTGCGCCATTCCATTTCATGATAACTAACTGTGACTCATGTATACTACCCTGGCCTACACCCAATAAAGATCCCATGCCAAGCTTCTTCATTTCTTTTTCACCTAATACTTTTACATCAACCCCATATTCACCAAGTGATTTTGCATATTCAGCGATTTTTGGCGGGGTCATCACATTTGGCGGTTCAGTAACTAGGTTTCTTGTTAGAGTAACACCCTGATGTATTGCGCTTATACTTTCATAATTTTTTGCAAGTCGAGTATGCTGAGATGAATAGAATTTAATTTTTTTCTTTTTAGTTTTATTTTTATTTTTTTTGTCATCTTTTTTAGAAAAGTATTTTGTGAAGCTATATGAAGCTAATGACATTCCAAGAATCATTTCACTTATGGCATTTAATGAGCCAACTTTTGATGAAGAAATGCCATCAGGATAAACTATTACAGTAGTTTCCTTATAGAATTTGATGAGAGAATTTAAATGGCCACCTAGGGTCTGAAAATCTCTTATTTGATAGTCCTTGAAATTTTTTAATTTAAAGACGTATAATTTTGAAAGCTTTAAATTTGCAGGTTGATGTATTATTGAATAATCGAAATTTTTAGAATTTCTTTCCTGAAATGATATATCTGATTTAATAATGTTTGATATATACTTTTTTGATAGTTGATCTAATTTTTTTCCATAACCTATAAGCCGACACTTATTGTCACAAAATACTACCCCTACAGCATCTTTTTCTTGTCTTAAATTATTAAATTGAATATCCATACATATATACCTTTAACAAAATATTGATATAATTGAGAAAATGTCAAGATTTACAACATATGCGATTAAAGAAATCTCATCAAGTTTTTTGTTTCTTTTAATTTTATTTTCAGGAATATTGTGGATGGGACAAGGTTTAAGACATATTGACTTGCTAACTGCTGAAAATATTTCTTTTGTCTCCTATTTTTCGTATATAATTTTGCTATTACCAAAAATATTGTTATTAACTGTACCAATATGCATATTTTTAGCAATTTTATTTAATCTTAATAGACTTAGAAATGACAGTGAGTTAGTAATACTTTGGTCATCTGGAAAATCTGAAAGAGAAGTATTCATTGTTCCAATCATCCTATTTTCTCTTTTGACATATTTATTTCTAATAATTTCAAGTGTGTTTATTACTCCGTATTCACTTAACGAAATAAGACAAAAAATAATTGAAATCAGATCCTCTGGAATACATTTAGCACTTTTAAAAGAAAAAAAATTTATATCCCCAACTAATACATTAACAATTTTTTTACAGGAAAGAGAAAATCAAAATATTTCTGGTCTTTTAATACACGATCAGAAAATGGAAAATAAACCTCAAACATATATTGCACAAAAGGGAAAATTTATTATTGATGGCAGTAAAAAAATTCTCAGATTGTATAATGGCAATATCCAAATTTTGGATAAAAAACAGGGTAAAATTTCTGAGATTGCTTTTGAAACATATGATTTAAATTTAACTCCCTATAATAAGGAGGAAAATACGCACGTATATTCTGATGAATTACTTACCTATGATATAATAAAAAACCTTAGTAAAAAAAAGATTTCAAATTTTTCAAAATATGAAAAAGAACAGTATGCGGAACTTCACACTCGTTTTATAAATCCAATATATATCTTTTGCTATGCTCTTCTCCCATTATTGATCATTAAATTTGCAAGTAGGCCTATGGATAACTGGTTATTTCCAACTATAGTAATTTCTACAATAGCCTTTTTTATACAAATC
>CACFGR010000035.1 GCA_902565955.1 uncultured Pelagibacteraceae bacterium
CATGGGAGCAGTTATGGGTGACAGCTTTGGACTCGAAAATGTTCTATGGTTTGCTGATAATCCTGATGATGCTTACGAAGAACCAACTATCAAGCGCTCTCGATCCCATAACTATGTTTCAAATGAAGTAAAAAATGTAAGAGAAAACGTTGGAGTAACAGAGATTGCTAATTTTTCTAAACATGAATTTAAGGGCAAAGACTCAAGAAAATTTTTGGATTATATTTTGGCAGGTAGAATACCTAAAGTTGGACGCATAGCACTAAGTCCAATGCTATCTAAAAAAGGTAAATTATATGGGGACCTTACAGTTTCGTGTATTAGTGAAAATCATTTTATGGTTTATGGATCTGGTGCCGCTCAGGAAATGCATCGAAGATGGTTTGAACAACACCTAGATCAATATGAGGTCATTTATAAAAATAGATCTGATGATTATCACGGCCTTGCTATTTCTGGCCCAAAGTCTAGAAATTTAATGCAATTATTGGTAAGAGAAGATGTTTCTAATGAGTCATTTAAATTTAGAGACTCTAGACAAATGTTTGTTGCTGGTGTTCCTGCATTAGTCAACCGGTTGTCATTTACTGGAGAATTGGGATATGAAATATATGTAGCTCCACACTATCAAATCAAGCTGTATGAGGCTATTGAGGATGCAGGAGAAGAATTCAACATTAAACCTTTTGGCGGAAGAGCTTTGATGTCTATGAGACTAGAAAAAAATTGGGGCGCATGGACACTAGATTTTAGACCTGACTATACTCCAAAAGAAACTGGCCTTTCTGCATTTATAAATTGGGATAAAGATTTTATTGGTAAAGACGCTGCGGTCAAAGATGATAGCAATCACAGATTATTTTCCTTGGTAATTGAAACTGACAACATAGATGTGACTAGCAATGAAGCTGTTATGCAGAATGAAGTATGTATCGGATATGTAACATCTGGAGGCTTCGGCCACTATGTGCAAAAAAGTATTGCTTTTGCATACTTGAACAATGATTTATTAAAATCCAAAGAAGTTTTGCAAGTTGAAATAAATGGAGAATTTTATAATGCCTCAATTGTTGATGATGCTTGTTATGACCAAACCGGTAAAAATTTAAGGCAATAAAAAAATTTAGTAGAACTAATCCTTAGATTTCTGCAAAATATCTATAATTTTGTTTTTTGATACTGAGCCAACAAAGTTGTTTTTCTCATCAATTACGTTAAGACCCGATTGACTTTCAAGTATCGCCGGCAAGCAATTTTCAATACTATCATTTACGTTTACAGTTGGATTAGAATTTGTTCGTTCACCTCCTTGGTCAAGAATTGTCTTGATTTTTAAAACCTTTATACGATTAACATCCTTAACAAAATTGGCCACATATTGATCAGCAGGTTTTAAAAGAATTTCCTCTGCATTTCCATCTTGAACAAGTTTTCCGCCATTGAGTATAGCTATTCGGTCACCTAATTTGAGTGCCTCATCGAGGTCATGAGTTATAAACATAATTGTTTTATTTAAATTCTTTTGTAAGTCCAGTAATTGGTCCTGCATATCAGTTCTTATTAATGGATCAAGCGCACTAAAGGCTTCATCCATTAGCAATATATCTGGATCAGTCGCTAACGCCCTAGCTAAACCTACTCTTTGCTGCATTCCTCCTGACAATTGATTTGGGAATTTATTTTCAAAACCAGTTAAGCCAACTTTTTCGATCCAATACATTGCTCTTTCTATAGAGTCTGACTTATCTAGATTTTTTATGCTCAATCCAAACTGGACATTGTCTAATATATTTTGATGAGGAAATAGTGCAAAGCGTTGAAAAACCATCCCTGTTTTATTTCTTCTAAACTCTAGAAGATCCATTTTATTAAGTTTAGTAATATCCTCTCCATCAACTGTGACCGTTCCCTCGGTTGGTTCAATCAATCTATTAATGTGTCTTATCAAAGTAGATTTTCCTGACCCTGATAATCCCATTACAACTTGTATTGAATGCTCCTTGATATCTAGAGAAATATTATCCAACCCAAGAACATGATTATATTTTGATAATAACTCGTCTTTATCAACACCATCTCTAACTATGTCTGTGTACTCTCTTGGTCTTGATCCAAAAATTTTATACAAATTTTCTATCTTAATCTTTATCTCACTCATTTGCGCCAGCCCTATATTGCTGCATTCTTTTGCCGAATGACTGAGAAACCCTGTCAAATATGATCGCCAAAGCTACAATAGCCAAACCATTGAGAAGGCCCATTGTAAAATATTGATTGGTGATGGCTTTTAAGACTGGCTGTCCCAGTCCTTTAACCCCAATCATTGAAGCAATAACTACCATGGCGAGTGCCATCATTATTGTTTGATTAATACCAGCGAAAATTGTTGGTAAAGCTAATGGAAGCTGTACTCTAAATAATTTCTGAGTTCTATTTGCACCAAATGCATCTGCGGCTTCTAAAACTTCTTTATTAACTTCTCTAATACCAAGATCAGTAAGTCGAATTATTGGTGGGATTGCATAGATTATAACTGCAAGTAAACCAGGAATTTTACCAATACCTAATAACATAACAACTGGAATGAGATACACAAAACTTGGCATCGTTTGCATAATATCTAAAATTGGAGTAATTGCGGCTCTCGCCCTATCAGATCCTGACATTAATATGCCAATTGGTATACCTAGGCCGATAGACATTAGTGTGCAAACACCAATAATACTGACTGTGGACATCGTATCATCCCACATTCCAAAATATCCAATTAATAAAAAAGCAATTAAAGATGAAATAGTTAGAGCGACGCTTCTACTTCCATAATAAATCAATAATAAGAAAACGATTATTACGATAGGCCATGGAGAATTTTGTAGTATTTTTTCAAACCATACTAAGAAATAAAGCACTGGATCAAAAACCGCTTCGATTGCATCGCCGTATTCACGTGAAAAGTTTCGGTAAGCGCCATCAAGAGACTTCTTAAATAGGCGAAGACTCTCCTTACTCATTTCAGGAAATGAAATAAAAAATTCGGTAAAGTTCATATAAATATGCGGACTATATTTCTATAGTCCGCAATATTATTTTTTTAATTATAACGCTGCTTCAATTTTAGCTTTTGCATTACCGTCAACCCAGCTGTGCCATTCTGTATAGTTTTTCAGAAAATATATAGCTGTGTCTTCGCCAGTTGCTTGATTGTCATCTTTCCAAGCTAATAAAGCATTAACAGTGCTGTTTGGAAGTGCTCTCTTTGAAATGTATTCCATTCCAAGATCAGAACTATTTTTAAAGTTATCAGTTACAACAGTGTATACTTCAGAAACAACCCATGCGTTAGGTTTTGGATCTGCACATCCGTCTTGAGAAGTACAAGTGTCCCACTCTTCTTTACTGTGTTCAACACCAAAGCTTAGTTTCTTAAGTGGATATTTGCCAAGAACTGCTGTAGGAGCCCAATAGTATCCTAGCCATCCCTCTTCTTTATTATATGCTTCACCGATAGCGCCAGCTAATGCACCACCTGATCCAGGATCAACTAGTCTCCATCCTTTTGCTTCCATATCATATGCTCTAAAGAGATTTCCAGTACTAATTTGACAGTTCCAACCTGATGGACATGTATAAATTGCTCCATCTCCACCTTCCGGATGAGGGAAAAGTTCAGGGCGCTCTATAACGTCATAAACCGTTTGGATATCAGGATTTGCATCAGCCATGTACTGAGGAATCCACCATCCTTCTTCACCAGTGTCAGACAATACCTCAGCTGCATAATGCAAACGACCCTCACCTACTGCATTATCTAGAGCTATACGAACTGAATTAATCCATAGTTCAGGAGCTACATCCGGCTCACCTTTTTCCATCATTGATGTTGCTGTTGGCATAGTATCGCCGGGTACAAGTTCAACATTACAACCATACCCATTTTCTAATACTATTTTATCTACATGAGCAAACATTTCAGCTGATGCCCAATTCATTTCTGCGACAGTAATTGTGCCACAATCAGCTACTTCCTGATTTCTGTCGCAACTAACTGCAAAAATAACTGCAAAACCTGCTAAAAATATTCCAATTGCAGATTTTTTAAAAAATTTATTCATTTTTATCTCCTAATTTATATCTTTTATTATAATTGAAACATATATATGTAAGTGCTTCCACATAAAAAAAAATTAAATTATGTTACGTAATTAATTAGATAAACGTCTGATTTAATTATTTTTTTACTGAATAGATCTCAATTAATGGTGCGCTCATTACGAATATTGCACCAATAAACTCTCTAATCGAGATTATTTCATTTGCAAGTAGATAGGCAGATATAACGCCAATAACAACTTCAAACATCAGTAGGATTCCTGCGCGTCCTGGATCAACTTGATCCTGACCATAAGTGACAAGCCAGTAACCTGGCAATAACCAGATAAATGCAAATATTAAAATTATCAAAATAGTATTCTTTAAAATATCATAGTTAAATCCTGAAAGTATTTGCCCATCTGGTAAGAATGTTGCAATAACAACAAAAAGACCCCCAATTAAAATAAAAACTGAAGTACCAAAATTTACATCAAGTTCCTCATTTATTCTTATGAGTGTTGCACAGATTGACCAGAGAAATCCTGAGAGAATTCCAAACAGATCTGCTAGGGTGCTAGGCATAAAATTTCCTTGATCCAAACCAGTTATTATAAATAGACCTATAAAACCTGAAGAAATTGAAAAAAACCTATAAATGTTTAAGGCCGCTCTTAGAAAAATAATTTCAATTAAAGTGCTCCATACAGCTGTTAAATAAAAAAAGATTAAGACTCTTGCAACATTACCTCTAATTAAACCTTCATTATAAAGACACATTGCAGCCGCTCCTGCTGAGGCTGCGACTATTGTAAGAATTAAATTTCGATTAGTTAATTTTGATATATTTTTGTATGAAAAAAATAATAAAAATATCCCAGCAATAGTGAAACTTAAAGTGAGTGGAATTGCATTATTATACGCATATTCATTAAGTAGCCTTAATGGATACCACCACGTACCCCATAATAATGTTGAAAGCACAATTGCATAATTGGGGTTTAAATTTTTTAACATAAGCTTATGTTGTACTATAATTACAAACTTTGGTAAAATTAGTTATGCAATTTAGTTCTTATAATTATATTATTATTGGCGCCGGAAGTGCGGGTTGTGTTCTGGCAAATAGACTTTCAGCTGATCCAGAGATAAATGTATTGTTAATAGAGTCAGGTCCATCAGATAAAACGTGGAAAACCTCAATGCCGGCAGCTTTATTATACACAATGCATGACCCAAAATATAATTATTTATACGAAACTGAGCCTGAACCGTTCATGAACAATAGAAAAATGTTTTGCCCAAGAGGGAAGATGTTGGGAGGAAGTTCATCACACAACGGTATGGTTCATGTAAGAGGAAATCCAATGGATTTTGAAAACTGGGCTCAAAAAGATCTTAAGTCATGGAATTATAATAATGTTCTTCCGTATTTTAAAAAATCAGAGTCAATTGAAGGATTAGATGAAACTTATAGGAATAAAAGCGGTCCTTTAAAATTATCTCGATCTTCTGAAGGCAATGAATTGAGTAAGGTCTACCTAGAAGCGGCAGAACAAGCCGGCTATGAGATAAATAATGACATGAATGGATATAAGCAAGAGGGATTTGGTCTAATGGATACCACTATTTATGGAGGCAGAAGACAGAGTACGAGTGTAACTTACTTGCATCCAGTTATTAATAGAAGAAATCTTACCGTCATTACAAATACAATAGTAAACAAAGTTATTATTGAAAATAATAAAGCTGTTGGGGTTGAATGTGCTATAGGAAGAGAGATAAAAAAAATACATGCTGATAATGAAGTGATATTATCAGCTGGAGCAATAAATTCACCTCAACTTCTAATGCTTTCAGGTATAGGAAATGCTGAAGAACTAAAAAAATTAGATATATCTGTTCAACATGACCTGAGAGGTGTGGGTGAAAATTTACAGGATCATCTTGAAACTTATTTACAATATGAATGTACAAAGCCTGTTACACTTTACACATCATATAATCCGATAAGAATGGCATTCATAGGAATAGAGTGGTTTATTTTTAAATCTGGAGTAGCAGCATATTCAAACTTAGAAACTGGTGGTTTCGTGAGAAGTAATGATATGGTTGATTACCCTAATATTCAGTATCACTTCTTTCCATCGCTTGTATTGGATCATGGAAGACAATCTCCAAGCTCTCATTCTTTTCAAGCGCATGTAGGACCAATGAGGCCAACAAGTAG
>CACFGR010000036.1 GCA_902565955.1 uncultured Pelagibacteraceae bacterium
ATTTTTAGAACGCTCATGAACAATTCCAATATTAAAGTAAACTTCCCAAATGTTTTCTTTATCAAATTTTTTACCAAGCTTTAATGCATATTCGTAATTATCAATTGCATCAGACCAATTTTTTTCATAGCGATGATAATTTCCAAGTGAAAGGTAAGCTTCAAAGCTATCATCAACCTCGACAAACGTATTTAAATTTTGAATTGCTTTATCGTTATTACCCTCGTAGCTATATGCATCTGATATTTGAATTGCAGCAAAATTACCAAGATAATGCTTCTTTGGAATATAACTCAGCACCTCTCTTGCCTTATCATGATTTTCCAACTGGTTAAGAAAAGAAGCAAATATATACTTGATCTCATGTAAATTAGGAGAGGTGTCAATCGCTAGTTGATATAACATGTGTGCGAGTTCTTCATTTGAGTCCTCAATCAAAAGTTGTGAATTAAATAAAACCACTCCTATTCCTTGAAGAGGGTTTTGAATAATCCTATTTTTATTTGATGTTAAAAATTTATTTTGAAATTCTTCATCATATGAGGACAAAAACTCGTCAGCAAAAGTATTTTTCTTCTCAGTCAAATTATTTCGATGCAGAAAATTATAATATAGACGTAAAACGTATAAATCTCTTTGTACCGATAATGATTGATCATAAAAAACTTCCGCTAATTCAATTTCATCAGCATAATCATAAATTAGGGCTTTATGCACAAGCGTAAGGTGCTGGTGTTCGTTTGTAGAAATCAAATCAATTAAAGTCATACTTTTGTCTATCGTCTTACTATCAGCCCACACCCATGCCCTGAGTAATCTTACGAATGTACTATCAGATAAATTTCCTCTCCAAATACTTGCAAAGCTTTGATCTGCAAATCCATACTTATATGAATTTAAATAGGAAATACCATTTACAAGATGTCCCTGTGGAGATTGGTTATTCATGCAACATGAATTCACATTTTTGTCACAGCCTGCTTTTGCAAGTTTGAAAGAGTAGTTATTTGCACTAAGCAAATCTCCATCCAAGATACTAAGCAACAACAGTCTATCTAAAGCAAGTAAATCGTTTGGATTCGATCTGTGCAGCCTTTGATAATATCTCTTGGTTGTGTTGTAGTCGTTTGAGTCACTAGAAATTTTTGCAACCAAGTAATCGCCCACCTGAGGTGGAATAAATTGTGCTGCATGAAGATTAATGCTTGAGATGTTAAATATTAGTAAAAATATAATTGTTCTTATAAGCATAGACTTATGCTTTACATATTAGCATATTTTGGGCCACCGCCACCCTCTGGTGTTACCCAATTTATGTTTTGAGACGGTTCTTTAATATCGCAAGTTTTGCAATGTATGCAGTTCTGACTATTAATTACAAATTTTGGATCTGAACCATCATCATTTCTATGAACTTCATAAACACCTACTGGACAGTACCTTTGAGAAGGCTCATCAAACTTTTCTAGCGTGTAACTAATTGGTAATTCTTTATCCTTCAATTGAAGGTGAACAGGTTGATTTTCAGTATGATAAGTTCCAGTAAGAAATACCGAACTAGCCCTATCAAAAGTTAAAACACCATCTGGTTTTGGATAATTTATTTTTTTTGCTTCTTTTGCATCTTTTAACGTTTCATGATCAGCATGCTTATGCGATAGAGTAAAAGGAAGCTTTCCCATGAATAACCACTGATCGATCCCTGTAAGTAAAATACCAAGGATATTTCCAAACCTTGTAAAGAAAGGTTTAACATTCCTAGCAGATTTCAATTCGCTATAAACCCAGCTCTTTTTGAAAAAAGCCTCGTAACAAGATAGATCATTCGTCTTACCTGAAAGGAATTCATTAATAGCTTCAGCGGCAATCATTCCACTCTTCATGGCAGTATGAGTTCCTTTTATTTTTGGCATATTTAACGTGCCGGCATCACAGCCTATTAATAATGCACCCGGCATGTACATCTGAGGCAGACTTTGTATGCCGCCCTCGATCAATGCTCTGGCACCGTAGGATACTCTTTTACCGCCACTTAACATTTTTTCTATTGCTGGATGTGTTTTAAACCTTTGAAATTCTTCAAAAGGTGACAAATAAGGATTCTTGTAATCAAGTCCAACTACATACCCCAAAAATATTTGATTATTTTCTGCATGGTAAACAAAACTTCCTCCATAGGTTTTATTGTCTAGGGGCCAACCGGTTGAATGAAAGACTAAGCCTTCATCATGATTTTCTTCGGGTACCTCCCATATTTCTTTTAAACCAATTCCGTACTGTTGTGGGTCTGAATTTTTTGCGAGTTCAAACTTCTCTATTAATTGCTTACCTAAATGACCTCTACACCCCTCAGCAAATACTGTTGTTTTTGCATGTAGCTCAATACCAGGCTCATAGGAATCTTTTTTTTCATTATTTGCGTCTAGTCCCATGTCATTTGTGGCCACGCCTCTTACTTTTCCATCTTCATCGTACAAAATTTCAGAAGCTGCAAAACCAGGATATATTTCAACTCCTAAGTTTTCAGCGATTTGTCCAAGCCATCTACACATATTCGCAAGGCTAGCAATGTAGTTTCCTTTATTATGTTGAACAGGTGGCAATAAAAACGAGGGAACAGTAAAGTGAGACTTTTCAAAAAGAAATAAAAACTTTTCTTTTGTGACTTTTGTTTTCAGAGGACAGCCGTCTAGAGTTTTCCAATCTGGAAGTAGCTCATCAAGAGCTCTTGTTTCAAATACATTTCCACTTAATATATGAGCGCCAACCTCAGATGCTTTCTCTACAATGCAGACATTAATTTCTGGGTTTATTTGCTTGAGTTTTATCGCGGTTGAAAGGCCCGAGGGACCTGCACCCACGATTACAACATCGTACTCCATTGATTCTCTTTGCTGAATAGTATCCATTATTAACTATATATTTAGTTTATAGGTATTATAATTCAATTTGTTTATGACCAACGCAAAAGTTCAAAACACACTGAAGCAGCTCAACCAATTAAAGATGAGTGGGGTGAATGAAAACATTGGAAATAAGCCAAAAAATCGCTACGGAAATAAAAAATCATCGAAATCAAAAACAAGTGACAGCTCTATATCTGTTAATAACTCATCGATTGAGGATCAAAAAACTATCAATTCACTAGAATCATTAGATTCATTAAAAGACTTCATGGCATATTATGACAAATGTAAGCTTCACGAAAGTGCAACAAATATGGTGTTTTCTGATGGAAACCCAAAATCAGAAATTATGCTTATTGGTGAAGCTCCTGGCCATGATGAGGATATTCAAGGAAAACCCTTTGTTGGTAGAAGCGGCAAACTCTTAGATAAAATGCTTGAGGCGATAAACCTTAATCGAGAAAAGGTATATATTGCAAATATTGTACCTTGGAGACCTCCCAATAACAGACGGCCCACTGATGAAGAAATAGATATGTGTCTGCCAATGATTAAGAAACACATAGAGTTGATTAATCCTAAAGCAATATTGCTATTAGGATCAACAGCGACTTATGCACTTATTAGAAATACTGAAGGTATAACAAAGATTAGGGGTAAATGGGTAGATATTGAAATTAATAAAAAAAAATATCCCACCCTACCCACTTTCCACCCTGCTTTTTTATTAAGGCAACCTGGACAAAAAAAATATTCGTGGGAGGACTTAAAAAGTCTTAAGAAAAAAGTTGAGTCATAATTTTAACGATCAAATCAATTTGTTGGATTTTGAAAAAAATTTTAATTGTCCAGTTGCTGGTGTTGATGAGGTAGGACGTGGTCCTTTAGCGGGACCAGTAGTGGCAGCAGCAGTAATTTTGGATAAAAACAACCTTCCTGCAGGTATTAGAGATTCAAAAAAAATATCAAAAAATAAAAGAGAAATAATTGCAGAAAAAATTAGATTAAACAGTCATTATGCATATGGAGAGGCGTCAGTAGAAGAAATCGATAATTTAAATATTTTACAAGCATCGTTACTTGCAATGAAAAGAGCTATTGAGTCTCTAAAAATAGTACCATCAATGTCTCTTATTGATGGAATATATACGCCTAAAGTTGATTTAAAATGTAAACCAATTGTTAAAGGTGACAGTAAATCAATTTCAATTGCTGCAGCTTCAATTCTAGCCAAAGTTTACAGAGATAAGATTATGACCAATCTTGCTGACAAATATCCTGAATATTCATTTGAAAAAAATGCAGGGTACGGAACAAAAGAGCACCTTTTGGCTCTGAAGTCTCATGGAATTACCCCTATCCATCGAAAAAGTTTCAAACCAATCTACAATATATTGAATTAAGAAAATAAATTAAGTCATTGATTCTAAATATCATTGACCTCGATTCTATTTTGAATCATATTACTGACCATGAAATCGGTCGATGAAAGTCTTATGGCAAAGACTAATAAAATTTTATGCGGTGACACAGTTGAGGAGTTGAGAAATTTACCCGACAATTGTATAGATCTAATCTTTGCTGACCCTCCTTACAACTTGCAATTGGATCAAGAGTTGCTTCGACCTAATAACTCCAAAGTTTCAGCTGTAGATGATGAATGGGATCAGTTCGAAAGTTTTGAAGAGTACGATAGTTTTTCTGATCTTTGGCTCAAAGAAGCGCAAAGAGTGCTTAAACCCACAGGAAGTATATGGGTGATAGGCTCATATCATAATATATTTAGAATTGGTTACATAATGCAAAATTTAGGTTTTTGGATTTTAAATGATGTTATTTGGCAAAAGGCAAATCCAATGCCAAATTTTAGAGGAAAAAGATTTACTAATGCTCATGAAACTATGATTTGGGCAAGTAAAGATAAAAATTCAAAAAAATATACATTTAATTACGAAGCGATGAAGTCACTAAATGAAAACATGCAGATGCGCTCAGACTGGTTCTTACCTATTTGCAGTGGCCATGAAAGATTAAAAAACAAATCAGGAAAGAAAGTACATCCCACGCAAAAACCTGAGGGATTATTACATAGAATAATTGTTTCATCTTCAAATCAGGGTGAACTTGTACTTGATCCTTTCTTTGGAACAGGAACAACTGGCGCTGTAGCAAAAAGGCTAGGAAGAAAATACATTGGTATTGAAAAAGATAAAAATTATATAAAAGAAGCCAAGAATAGAATTGAAAAAGTGAGTATTTATGAAAATAATGCACTAACGTTAACTCAATCTAAAAAATCTGAACCAAGAATACCTTTTGGTTGGTTAATTGAACGAAAACTGATCGAGCCTGGAACAATTTTATATGATCAAAAAAGAAAATACTCTGCAAAAGTTAGAGCAGATGGTTCTGTTGTTAGTGAGAAAAACTCTGGATCAATTCATCAAATTGGCGCAGAAGTTCAGTCTGCAAACGCATGTAATGGTTGGACTTTTTGGCACTTTGACGTTGAAGGCGAACTCAAACCGATTGATATATTAAGACAAAAAATCAGATCTGAATTAAATTAAGCAGATTAAGTGCCTTCTTACTCATCGTTGTGACCGCATATTCATTTAATTTTTTTAAATCCACCCACTTTAAATCATCCTCATTAAATTGGATCTGACTGTTATTAATATTGGATTTATAAACAGTATTTTTGAGATCAATGTGGCTAAAGGAGTGTTTGAATTCAACATTTGTTTTTTTCCATTTAGCATTTGGTATAGGGGTACTCTTTTTACTAAACTTTACTGGTTTCACTTTCCAATTAGTAGATGGAATTTCCCATTGATTTGCAAGAATCTTTTTACCAGTTCTTTTCTTTAAAAGAATTTTAGAATTATTATGAATTGTAAGAAATGAAATACAATTTAGCTTCTGTTTTAACGGCTTACTTTTTATAGTTGGAATAAGATCTACCGTATTTTTTTTATGGGCTGAGCATTTACTCTTGAGACAGCAATTGTGACAGTCTGAATTTTTAGGCTTACATATTATTGCCCCTAACTCCATAACTGCTTGAGTGTAAGACCTATTTTTCGAATTGGGACACATTCTTTCGGCAATTTCAGAGATTTTTTTTTCAAAACTTTTATCATTGCCACGAATTTCATAATACCTTGCTATTACTCGCTTTACATTTCCATCAATTGCTACCGCTTTTTTATTAAATGCAATTGAACTTATTGC
>CACFGR010000037.1 GCA_902565955.1 uncultured Pelagibacteraceae bacterium
TACTCAATAGACTTTTCAAGATCAATGTTTCCACTCTCTAAATTTTCTACAATCTCAGATAGTTCTTCCATAGCTTTTTCAAAGGAAAGTTTTCTTATGTCATCGGATATTTTTGTCATTATTTTGTAACTCTCTTATATGGGTAATCATTGAATTTTCTAAAGCTTGTATATCATATCCACCTTCAAGCATAGAAATAATTCGGTTATCACAATATTTATCTGCAATACTCATCAACTTTTGTGTTATCAATTTAAAATCATTTTCTAAAAGTTCTAGTGATGCCAATGGGTCTTTTTCGTGAGCATCGAAACCTGCTGATAAAATTAAAAAATCTGGTTTTTGATCATGTAATTTTTTTATAATCATCTCATCAAATGCTGATTGATATTGAGATGAATTTGTTCCCGCTTGAAGAGGTACATTAACAATATTGCCTACTCCCTTTTCATTTGTATCGCCTGTTCCAGGATATAATGGATATTGATGAGTTGAGTAGTAGTGTACCTTAGAATTTTCATAGAATATATCTTGCGTTCCGTTTCCATGATGAACATCAAAGTCGATAATGGCAATATTTTCTAAACCATACCTATTAATCAAATACTTTGCAGATATAGCTACATTATTAAATACACAAAAACCCATTGAACGGTCATAACATGCATGATGGCCTGGCGGCCTTACAATACAGAACGCATTCATACATTTTTTGTTTATAACATTATCTGCCGCGTCTATGCCAGCGCCTGCAGCTTTTAATGTTGCCTCAAAAGAACCGCGAGATACGGGTGTTTCTTGATCCAGAAAAACTATCTGTTCATCTTTTGGAAAACGATCAAGAGTTTCATCTACAAAACTTTTATCATGTGCTTCATAAATATGAGAGTAATCTACCTTATTCGGTTTAATTATTGATATGTTTTTAAATTCTTCATTATTTATTAAATCGATGATATTTTTTACCCGATCAGTTCTCTCTGGATAATCAAGAGAAGATACATGATCTTTAAAACTATCATCGAAATATATTTGTGTTTGAGTCATTTAATGAAATCTAAAATAATAAATCTAAATTCAAATAATATTAAAATTATAACTAGAAGTCTACTCATAGGAAAAACTATAGTAATCCCAACAGATACCGTGTATGGTATTGCAGCCAATGCAAAGAGTTTTCAAGGCGTTGAAAATATATTTAAAATTAAAAAAAGACCCAAAAGATTTCCTCTTATTTTGTTTACTCATTCAATTGCTGAAGCTAAAAAGCTAGCAATATTTTCACCCTTTGAAGAATATTTGGCATCAAAATATTGGCCTGGACCACTTACTTTGATATTAAAAAAGAAAGGAAAAAAGTTTTACAATGGGGACAAAAGATTGTCTAAGGTAGGTATACGTATTCCAAAAAATAAAGACGTTATAAAAATTCTCGAGTACATTCAAAAGCCACTTGCAACTACAAGCGCTAATATTCATGGAGAAATAAATATAAAATCATTAACGCAATTAGGAATAATTAAATCAAAAGATGTCGCTTATGCAATCGAAAAAAAAGGTAAAATGAGCTTTAAAGAGTCAACTTTAGTTGAAACTAAAAATAATCAAATAAATATTATACGCGAAGGTTCTTTGTCTAAAAAATTAATTAATGAAGAATTAAAAAATTTTAACAAGAAACATTATTAAGCATCTACGAATGCGTTAAAAGAAAAACACCGTCTCTCACCATCTCCTCTAAAAGGATGGACATCATGCATTAAAAATGAGGGGAAAATGTACAAATCTCCTACCTTAGGCTTAAATGTTTCACGGTGCTTAACAAGCGGAGGGCTATTCCTGGGCATCGAAACACGCCCATCAAAAAATGATATTAAACCTGCTAAATCTTTTTCTTTATTTAATCTTATAGACGAGGGAATTTTTAAATAACCTACACCACTGATGTTGCCTCTGTGTAAATGGGGTGGATTAAAATCTCCAGCATACTGACTTACTATCCAAGCTCTTTCAATTTTAATTTTCTTAACTTTTATATTTAATGTTTGCTTATAATAATCTTTTATTGAATTAATTATCTGTTTTTCTATTCCAGCTTTTAGAATTTTATTTGGTATTTTAAACTGCTGTTTCATACTTCCTATGAGCCTATGATCATAATCATACTTTTTAGATAAGGACTTATTTTTTGACACTTGATCTGAAAACTTGTTTAAGTTTGTAACGGTTCTCGACGAGAGCTTTGTTTTGCCTATTGTTGGCCCAAATGGTTTATATATCTTCATAGTTTTTTCTGGTGCGCCCGGAAGGATTCGAACCCTCAACCCTCAGATCCGAAGTCTGATGCTCTATCCAGTTGAGCTACGGACGCATCTATATTATATTTCACGTACCATGCTTTTTCTTAAGATACTAGAGAAATTAGGACGAAAAAAAGTTGTGATGGACAGAGGCCCATCACACCCAGAATATCATTTAGCAAAACCATGGACAGCCAGGTATTATTTGCTATTTAGAAAAAGACCAAAATGGTTTCCTTTCAATATACTTATTCATCATATTTTAGATAATGATCATGGAATTGGGCTACACAATCATCCCTTTCCATATATTACAATTATTTTAAGTGGTGGTTACTGGGAGACAAACATCAAAGAAGAGAGAAAATGGCGTGGAAAATTTTATATAGGCTTTAGAAGTGCTGATAATTTGCACCGGGTTGACTTAGAGCCAGGCATAAAACCAATTACAATTTATATTGCTGGTCCTTACGGACTAAGAAAAAAAGGAAGAAGTGAATACGGAACTTTAAACTAATTTTTTTCTAAGTTGTGTTCTGAGTTTACGATCTTTTTTTAAAACAATTTCTCTTTTCATTGCGTCGGATTTAGAATCAAAAATCTCTTTATACAAAAGTTTCCATTTGCTACCTCTAGTGTATTTTGCACCTTTTGAGGCGTTATGAGCCCTTATTCTTTTATCAATATTATTGCTCCAACCAACATATGTTCTAGGCTTAGGATTGGTTGTCCCAATTATATACACATAGAATTTCATGATTCTAAACATAATAATTGTAATTAGTACTTAATTAAATATAGTATCTTTAAATAAATAGGAGAAAAAGCATGCGTACTACTCTTACAGTTTTAGCTTTCAGTTTTATGATTTCAGCTTGTACTACATTACAAAGCATAAATGAAACCATTAAAGGTGATGGCGTTCCTTATATTCCAGGAATATAAATATTAGAAGCTGGCCCTTTTTTTAGGGTCAGTTTTCTTTTTTTGTAATAATTAGAAAAAAAAGTTAATTAGTCAAAGCGCCTACTTAAATTTTATAGTTTCCAATATGTATAAAGTTCAAATTTCTGGGACCGGCCTATACACTCCTAAGGAAAAGATCTCTAATGAGGAATTGGTAAAATCATTTAATAAGTATGTTGATGAATTTAATGAAACAAATTCAGAAGATATTAAAAATGGAAAAACCCAACCTTTGGAAAAATCTAGTGCTGAATTCATTGAAAAAGCATCAGGTGTTAAATCAAGATATGTACAAAATAAAACAGGAATTCTAGATACTTCTTTTATGAGACCTAAATTGCGAGAAAGATCAGAAGAAGAATTATCTAATTTAGCCGAAATGGGGGTCATTGCAGCTAAAGATGCGATTAAAAACTCAAATATAGATGTAGATGATATTGATGCAGTAATTGTAGCTTGTTCAAATCTTGAACGTGCCTATCCAGCAATTGCAATTGAAATACAAAATGCTTTGGGTATCAAAGGTTTTGCTTTTGATATGAATGTTGCGTGTTCATCAGCAACATTTGGAATTCAAACTATCTTCGACATGGTAAAGTCTGGAAGTATAAAGTCTGCTATCATGATTAATCCTGAAATTTGTACCGGACATTTAAATTTCAGAGATCGAGACTGTCATTTTATTTTTGGAGACGTTGCGACTGCAGTTATTTTAGAACGTCTTAATGAAGAAAATATTAAAGAAAACTCCTATGAAATAATTGGTACGAGATTATTAACTAAGTTTTCAAACAATATAAGAAATAATTATGGCTTTTTAAATAATTCATCACCTGATGGCGTTGGTCAGTCAGACAAATTATTTCATCAAAATGGACGAAAAGTATTTAAGGAAGTTGTTCCAGAAGTTTCTAACTTGATTAAATCTCATTTAGAAGAAAATAACTTATCGGCCAATGATCTCAAAGGCATGTATCTTCATCAAGCCAACGAGAATATGAACGTTTTAATTTCAAAGTATGTATTGGGAAAAGATGCCCCAAAAGAGTTAGCGCCTGTAGTTTTGGATGAATATGCAAATACAAGTTCAGCTGGTTCAATTATTGCCTTTCATAAATACAATAAATCATTAAATAAAAATGATTTAGCAATTATATGTTCATTTGGAGCTGGCTATTCAGTTGGAAATGTAATTGTAAAAAAGATAGCTTAAAAATTTGGCTCTTTAGAAAATAATCTTCTCACCATTGGTTCAAAATGATCTAACGGGAAGGATTCATAATTAGGATCAAAAGATTTTTGATCCCACTTTTCACAAAAATCAATCGCATCTTGATAGTATGGGTGGTCTTTAAATTTATCTCGTGAATTTCTATCTTTACCTAAATGATGAGCATAATAATATTCTTGAAAAAGCCCATGATGCAACATAATCCAATGAACCTTTTCAGAAACATACGGTCTTAAAACTGCAGCTATGAGTTGACTGTGATTGTATGGAGCAAGACTGTCTCCTATATCATGCAACAATGTAGCAACAATCATTTCTTCATCTGCCCCATCTTTTTCAGCTCTGGTTGCTGATTGCAAAGAATGCTCAAGTCTTGTTACTTGGTACCCGTCCACTGAATTATCTAAGTTTTTTAATGATTCTAAAATTCGATCAGGAAGTTCATTTACGTAGTTTTTTTCATATTCAGCCAAAAGTTCATAATCTTCTTTTGATCCTTTTTTCATTTCGGTAAACTTGACTGTCTTCATTCTACTTCCTTAGAGAGTAGTTTATATTTACTTTCAGCAGAGTCATGGTCAATATATAGCCCTTGAAGCCACCGACTTCCTTCTGATGTATTGTAGCTTCTTCTTCCATGCAAAGTTCTGTAATTATTCATAATTAATAAGTTACCAGGCTCTAAATGAAATTGTAATATATATTTATCTGAATTGATCATTTGATGCATAACTCTTTTAGCAGCATAAAATTCATCCAAAACCTTTGGCTCATCGTAAAATACAAAGTCTAATCTATTACTATATTTTATTTGTTTGAGTTCTCCTCTAGCACTTAATTTTATAATTTTTCCAGTTTTTTCTAAAATAGCATCATTATCTTCAAATTTATAATTTATTAGAGTATTTACTAGGATATTAAAAGCTTGTGGATTTTCTTTTTTTAGATCCTCTGCAACTTTGAAACCATCAACAACTGTGGAATCTCCACCTTTGCAACTGTTTTCAATACAAAATAAAAATTGAATTGATGGTACTGGTTTTCTGTAGGGATTATCAGTATGCGATTCTAATTCGATGGATGTATAAGCTAAGTCATTAGGTTGTTTTTGTGACCTCACATTAAATAGCTTTCCAAAATTAGTTTCGCGAATAAACCCAATTTTTTCAGCAAATTTTATAACTTCTCCATCCTTAGCTGGCAAATCTTCGACTACAACGTAGCCATACTGATGATAAAATTTTAAAATTTCAAACAATTGCTGACTTTCGTTTACTCCATAGGCAAAACTAAATTTTTTTAACTCAGCATCATTTTTATTCCAATAAATCTTTGGCGGTAGGATATTTGATCTTGTAATTTCTGTTATTAACTTATCTAAACAATAAGTTGCACTATGGTTATCAGAAAATTCTACAAGCATTTTGTTATCTGCTAGCAGCTGAGCATTCTTTATTTGCAAATCAGGTTTAATCTTTTCAGGATCATATAATCTTTGGAAAGAATTTTGATCAACTTCCCCTTTTTCAATTGATCGTTCCCGTATCCACAAGGGATGTATTTTAAAAATTTCCTCTTTATCAAATACTCTTAATTCTTTTGAGTCAAAATCTAGCTTCATATTTGAAAATATATG
>CACFGR010000038.1 GCA_902565955.1 uncultured Pelagibacteraceae bacterium
TACCACCTTGCTCCAATAGACTTAATTCAATTATCTAATTCATTTAGTAAAAATGGTTTTGCTTATTGTGAAAATTTTCTTGAAAAGAATTGTCATGACGATTTAGTAAATAATTGGCCAAATAGATTATTTTTTAAATTTCCAAATGAACCAATAAAAAACTATTACTTTGGCTTTAGGGAAAAATTTATTTTGGGATATAAAGGTCCAGAAACTAGGTTGCTTAAATATGCATATTATCTTGATAATTTTTATAGATTTTTAAAATCTGATCAGATGCAAGATTTCGTTAATTCAATAGTAAATTCTAAAAGTTATAAGTGTATAAGCATTACGTCTTCGATAATTAAAAAAAATAGTTTTTTAGCACCTCATACAGATTCAATTGGTGAAAACCAGGATATTATTAATTTTGTCTTTTTTATTGCTGGTTCAAATGATCCTGAATTTTCTGGGGGTACTGGCATTTACGCAGATAATGAATTTCATAAAAAAATATTTATTCCTAAAACGATAAATAATTCTTTTATAGTTTATAACAGCACAATAAAATTTTTTCATGGCTTTAAGAAAGTTAAAAAAGGCAGATTCAGACTTGCAATTACTGCACAATATAGTGGGAATTATTAATGATAGATAATCCATTTGATCAAGGTTATTTTAATTCAGATGATTTAAATAAATTTGGATTTAAGAATATTGGTAAAAATGTATCTGTTGCAAAAAATACAACAATTATTGGTTTAGAAAATATTAGTATTGGAAATAATGTACGTATTGATAGTGGAACTATAATTGCTGCTAAATCAGGTTTCTTAGAAATTGAAAACTTTGTTCATATATCTGCATATTGTCATTTGGCATGCAAAGGTGGAATTAGGATGAAAAGTTTCAGCGGTTTGTCTCAAGGTGTTAAAATATATACAATTACAGACAATTTGTCTGAACCAGTTTTAACAAACCCAACAACTCCAAAAAAATATTTCAAACCAAAAGTAGATAAGGTAGAACTATCAAAGCATGTTATAATTGGCACAGGATCAGTAATCATGCCTGGCGTTACTATTGGCGAAGGATCAGCAGTTGGTGCATTAAGTTATGTAAATAAGTCTCTAGGTTCATGGGGTATCTTTGGAGGAATACCAGCAAAGAAATTGAAGGAAAGGGATAAAGCTTTACTTGAACAGGAAAAGGAAATTAATTTAAATTAAGATGAAAAATATATTAATTACTGGAGCTGATGGGTTTATTGGTTCACATTTAACAGAAAAACTTGTAAGTGAGGGCAAAAATATTACATCTTTAGTTTACTATAATTCATTCAATCACTGGGGATGGCTTGAAAATGTTAACTGTAAAAATGATATTAATGTAATTTTGGGAGATATTAGGGACTACGATTTCTGCAAAAAAATAACTAAAAACCAAGACGTTGTTATAAATCTAGCAGCTCTTATTGCTATTCCTTACTCTTATCAAGCTGTGTCTAGCTATGTTGAAACAAATATTAATGGCACTTTAAATTTGTGTCAGGCAGCTAGAGAAAATTCAGTATCACAACTAATAACAATTTCTACAAGTGAAGTATATGGATCCGCAAATTATGTTCCAATAGACGAGTCACATCCTACTAAACCACAATCTCCTTATAGCGCATCTAAAATTGCTGCAGATGCAATAGCAATGAGTTTTTTTAATTCTTTTGATTTACCTTTAACTATCGCAAGACCATTTAATACTTATGGACCAAGACAATCAGCTCGCGCAATCATTCCAACAATTATAACTCAAATTCTCAGTGGAAATGAAGAACTAAAACTGGGAGATATTAACCCTAAGAGAGACTTCACATATGTGGAAGATACTTGTGAGGGCATAGCATTATTAATTGGAGAAAAAAAAACTTTCGGAGAAATTATTAACATAGGATCTAATAATGAATACAGTATTCAGGATATAATTAATTTAATAAAAGAAATAATGGCAAAAGACATTAAGATAATAAGAGACAACCAACGAGTGAGACCTCAAAAATCGGAAGTAATGAGGTTGAAGTGTGACAATACTAAATTAATAGAATTGACAGGTTTTTCGCCTAGTATAGATATTAAAGAAGGATTAAAAAGAACTATCAATTGGCTTTCTATTGATGAAAATTTAGCAAAGTATAAGACAAATATTTATAATGTTTGAGGAATTATTAAGCTTTATTAAATCAACATATCACAACAAAGAGGATATTCATTTACACGAACCGGTTTTTTTTGAAAATGAAAAAAACTATACCTACGAGTGCATTAAAGACTCAATGGTTTCGTCCATTGGAAAATTTGTTGATAGATTTGAATTAGAAGTTTCGACCTACCTGGGAGCAAAGTATGCGATTGCAACAGTAAATGGGACCTCTGCTTTACATATTTCTCTTATATTATCAGGTGTAAATAGAGGAGATGAAGTGTTGACGCAGTCCCTTACATTTGTTGGAACATGTAACCCAATTATTTATATAGGTGCATTTCCGGTTTTCATAGATGTAGACAGAGATACTCTAGGGTTGTCACCAAGTAAACTGAATGAATTTTTATCTGAGAATTGTGAAGTAAGAGATGATGGATATTGTTGGAATATAAATACAAACCGTATAATAAAGTCTTGTATACCCACACATGTCAATGGTTTCCCTAATAGAATTGATGAAATTATATCAATCTGTTCAAGTTATAATATTAGAGTAATAGAAGATGCTGCAGAAGCATTAGGTTCTAAATATAAAAATAATTTTGTTGGGACTTTTGGAAATATAAATGCTTTTAGTTTTAATGGTAATAAAATTATTACAACAGGTGGGGGTGGTATGATTGTTACAAATGATGAAACAGTAGCCAGAAAAGCAAAACACTTAACTACTCAGGCCAAAAAAAAACATAAGTGGGAATTCATGCATGACTCAATAGGATATAATTATCGATTACCTAATATAAACGCAGCTCTTGGCTGTGCCCAATTAGAGAATATTAATTTAATTTTAAAGAATAAAAAAATAATTGCAGATGAATATAGGGCGATTTTAGAGAAATTGAATATTAATTTTGTGACAGGAATTGATAATACCCAACCAAATTATTGGCTTAACACAATTGTGCTAAATCATGAAAAAGAAAAAGAAGTATTACTTAATTTATCATATAAAAAAAATATATTTTTAAGACCGCTATGGGTACCTTTACACGAATTAAGAATGTATAAAAATTATCAGAAAGATGAAATGTTAAATACAATTTGGCTATATCAACACTGCATATCACTCCCAAGTAGTTTCAGAGAATACTAAATGAAAATTATATTTATTGGTAAAGTCAATTTCTCAAAAACAATCTTACTAGAAATTATTAATAGAAAAATTATGTTATCTGGAGTAGTTACCTCAAACAGTAAAGGAATCAATTCGGATCATGTTAATTTATCAAAAATATCAAAAAAAAATAAAATACCCACTTTAGTAACTAAAAATATAAATTCAATAAGCGCAATAAAATGGATATCTGATATTCAACCTGATCTTATCTTATGTATTGGCTGGTCTCAAATTCTTAGAAAAGAGATAATTGATATACCAAAACTTTATACAATCGGTTATCATCCAACCAATCTTCCAGAAAATCGTGGAAGACACCCATTAATTTGGTCTTTAGTTCTTGGATTAAAAAATATGGTTTCCACTTATTTTATAATATCTGAAAGAGTAGATTATGGACATATATTAAGTAAGAGAAAAGTATTAATTAAAAAAAGTGATAATGCAGGTAGTATGTATTTAAAACTTGAGAAAGTTGCATCAAATCAAATTATATCAATAATAAACAAAATAAAAAAAAATAATCTTGTTATTAAGCCTATAGGAAATAGTAAGGGAAATATATGGCGTAGGAGATATAATTCAGATGGAAAAGTAGACTGGAGAATGACAGCAAATGCAATTCATAATCTTACAAGAGCATTAAATTTTCCTTACGATGGAGCATATTTTGTGTATAAAGAAAAAAAATATACTTTAATTAAAACAAAAATTATTAAATTAAATAAGGAAAATATTGAGCCCGGAAAAGTAATAATGGCAAAAAATAGAAAACCAATTATTAAATGTGGTCATAATTCTATTCAATTGATAGAAACAAAACCAAGAATTTATTTAAGAACTAATGAATATCTATGAGTAATATAATTGTTTTTGCGCCACATCCAGACGATGAAACACTTGGCTGTGGAGGAACACTTCTTAAGCATATCGAGGCAAAAGATAGTGTTCATTGGGTAATATTGACCGATATATCTATTGATCAGGGATTTAGTAAAAAGGTAATTAATACAAGAAAAAAAGAAATAGATCTGGTAAAAAATAAATTTCAATTCACGAGCACTCATCAACTAAAGTTTAAGACGACTCAATTAGATAGTGTTCCTATTAATGAACTTATATTGAAAATCTCTGATTTAATAAAAAAAATTAAGCCAGAAATTCTATATGTTCCCTTTTACGGAGATATTCATAGCGATCATTTTACTGCATTTAATGCGATATCTGCTTGCACTAAAAGTTTTAGGTATCCATTCATAAAAAAAATTTTTGCATATGAAACAATTTCTGAAACAGAATTAAGCTTAATACACAGTAATGTGTTTAAACCAAATTGTTGGGTCGATATAACAAAATATTTATCAAAAAAAATTAATATTATGTCAATATATAAATCTGAATTGGGAGACCATCCTTTTCCAAGAAGTAAAAAAAATATAGAAGCATTAGCAACTTTTAGAGGAGCAACAATAAATAAAAAGGCAGCAGAGTCGTTTATGATCCTTAAAGATATTCGTTAATGATCACTAAAAGAAATAAGACAGTAATTATAACTACCGTTTATAAAAAAATAACAAAATATATCCCTTCCTTTATTTATTCGCTACAAAGCCAAACTTCAAAAGATTTTGACGTATTAATAGCTAATGACAAAATAAGAAATTTAACAAATGTTATAGGCAAACATGATCTAAATATAGAAATTATAAAATCACTCAATGATCCCATTAAAACGAGAAAAAAACTAATTAATCATGCAATCAAAAAAAATTATAAAAATATAATTTTTGCTGACGCAGACGATATTTGTCATCATAACAGAGTCGAAGTTTTGAATAAACTACTCTTGAAGAATAAAATTGTGGTAAATGATATTAATCTAATGAATAATATGAAATCAATAAAAGATAAAAAATATTTCTCCAGCAGATTTAAAAATAATTCTATAATAGATTTAAAAAAAATATATAATTTCAATATCTTTGGATTAACCAATACTGGTGCTTCAGCTAGTGTTTTTAAAGAATTAAATTTTTCAAAAAATAATAAGATTATTGCTTTTGATTGGTATTTATGGACTTTAGCATTAACAAAAAAAAATAAAGCTATATTTACAAATAAAACTTCAACAAATTATCGAATTCATAAAAATAATATTGTTGGGTTTCCTAAAAGAGTAAATTTAAAAAATATTGAATTAGGCATAAATGTGAAATT
>CACFGR010000039.1 GCA_902565955.1 uncultured Pelagibacteraceae bacterium
GATCGAATATTATTATAAGAGATGGTGGAATATTTGGCCTTGTAATAAAATTAGGAAAAGAATTTAGTCAAATTAAATTACATAATGATTGTATTGAAGTTGGAGCTGCAACCTACGATAGAGTATTATCGAATTATTGTCAGAAAAATGAAATAGGCGGAATGGAGTTTTATTTTGGAATTCCGGGAACACTTGGTGGTGCAGTTCGTATGAACGCTGGTTGTTATAATTCTGAAACAAAAGATGTTTTTATTAAAGCAAAGTGTGTTGATTATTGGGGACAAGTCTCAGAAATACGTAATTCGAAGGAATTATTTTCTTATAGGGAAAGTAATATACCTCAAGATATGATTATCTGCGATGTATATATGCAAAAAAAAAAGGCAAGCAAAAATGCAATTTCTCTAAAAATGAAAGAAGTTGATGATCAAAGAAAAAAAGCTCAACCTCAGCAAATTAAAACAGCAGGAAGTACATTTAAAAATCCAAAAGATCAGACTGATAAAAAAGCATGGGAAATTATTGAAGAAGCTGGTCTTAAAAATTTTGAGCTTCAAGGAATATGTTTCTCTTCTAAACATTCAAACTTCATAGTTAATAAGCAAACTAAATCAGCAAACCTTATCGAAGACTTCGGAGAATATGTTAGGTCTGAAGTAAATAAAAAATTGGGAATAAGCTTAAACTGGGAAATAAAGATATTTGGTGAAAGATGATAAAAGATAAAAAAATTATGCTTTTGTATGGAGGCATTTCTGCAGAAAGAGAAATAAGCATTATCACCTCAAAAGAAATTAGCAAATCTCTTAAAAGTATGGGCTACAATATTGTAGAAATTGATGCAAATGAGAATCTGTTAGCTGACCTTCAACTGCATAAACCCGATGTAGTATTCAATGGATTACACGGAACATGGGGAGAAGACGGTAGTGTTCAAGAAATACTAGAGAAATACGGAGTACCTTACACTCATTCTGGAATTGAGTCATCCAAATTAGCAATGGATAAATACAAGTCTGCTGAACTATTTATTAAAAATGGTTTCAATCATCCTTTAACGAAATTGATGAAGATAGAGGAAGTGAAAGATCAAAATATATTTGATTTTCCCTATGTCTTAAAACCTAGAAATGAAGGATCTAGTGTTGGAGTTAGTATTATTAGAAACCATGAGGAATTAAATAAATACTTGTCTGAGAACAAATTTCGAAATGAATTATTGGTTCAGCAATTTATAGAGGGTCCTGAAATAAATGTTGCTGTTATAGGAACAAATAAAACTGGTTCTATTGAAATTGATCCAAAAAACGAATTCTATGACTACGAATCAAAGTACTTTGATGCAGGGAAAACAAAACATATAATTCCACCAAGATTAGAGAGCGACCTGATTAAAAAAGTTGAAGGTTTAGGTTTAGATGCTCATAAATTATTGCGTTGTAAGGGAATTAGCCGAACCGAATTTATATTAGATAAAGTGACAAAACAATTTTATATATTAGAGCTTAATACCCAACCCGGCATGACACCAACTTCATTAGTTCCTGAAATTGCAAATTATAAAGGCATTAACTTTGATAACCTTATTAATTGGATCCTATTAGATGCAACGCAAAATTAAAATAATAAATATAGCTTCCTTTTGTTTGACTCTCATTGTGCTCTCAGCAGTTTTTATATTTTTAAAGTTTCCCAGCTTATTAAATAATTCATTTCATATTAAGCATGTAATAATAGAAGGCTCTGAAAAATCTGATAAATCTCAGATTGAATACAAAGTGAATGAATTTTCGAGAAACCTTATTGTTTCAAATATTGACACCATCAAGGAGCTTGTCGAGTCAAGTGAATGGGTTAAGCGCGCATTTATAAAAAAAGTTTTACCATCAACCTTAATAATTAATGTAATTGAGAATGATCCATACGCTATATACTTTCGTGAAGGGAAATATTTTCTTCTTGACCTTGATGGATCAATCATCACTGAAATTAATTTAGAGAATTATAGTAATGATCTTTTATTTGTAAGGGGTGAAAACTCACCAGAATTTCTTGAAAAACTAATAAGAGACATCAGTATTACATTCCCAAACTTAATGCAAAACCTTAAAGAACTTGAATTTATTGAAAATAGAAGGTGGGATCTAAAGTTAAGAAATAACTTACTTATAAAATTACCAGATGAAAACATTGAACAATCTCTAAAAAATTTACAACAGTTGTTTGAGGAGCAAGAAGTAATGCAAAGTAACATTATTGAAATAGATTTAAGAATTCATGGTCGTGCAGCCCTTAAAGTTTTAGATGGAAAAATAAATTATGGCATTGATGAAATTTAATGGGTCAAAAAATAATAAGTGCGATTGATATAAGAGCTGACAAGGTAATTTGCCTGATTGCTCAAGAATTACAAATACTAGATAGAGGAAAAATTCTTCAACTTATTGGAATAGGAACTTCTAAACTTAGTGTTAATTGTTTAAAGCCATTTTCTCTGGAAACTGACGAAATAAAAAATCACCTTGATACTGCTATTTCTAAAGCTGAAGTTGATGCCGGAAAAAAAATTAGCAACATTTATGTCAGTATATCTGAAAATATGAGATCAGATTATATTGAATATGAAGATATAATTTCAGGTAAAATAATTACAGAAAATGATATAAAATCTTTCTTTGAGACTGAGAAATTTAAAGATTTATATACTGATGTTGATGAACCACTTCATTCTTTTCCAATAAGTTATAAGGTAGATAATAAAAAAAGCTTATCAGATCCAATTGGTATAAAAGCCCACACTCTTAATACAAGATGGCATGTAATATCTACTTCAAAAGATTATCTAAAAAAAATATTAGACTTACTTAGTAACCAAGAAATAAGTCTCAAACAGATCGTATCCAGTCACTATGCAAGTAGTCTTGCCGTATTATCTGATGAGGAGGCTGATAATGGAGCAGTAAGCATCGATATTCAAAAAAATAAGACAATTATTTCTTATACTTTTGACAATCAACTCATAGGCTATGATACAATCAAAGTTGGAACTTACAATTTTGCTAATGATATTTCACAAGTTAAATCAATATCACTCGAGGATGCTGAATCAGTGAGAAAGCAAATTGACTCAATGAATAGTCAAAGAATATATGAAAAAAAATTGGAAAAATATTATGAAATATATTTATCAAGAGCAGAAGAATTATCGAGCATTATCAAAAATGTGATTCACAAATCAAAATTTTACTCACTTGTGTCTAATAATATTATACTTACCGGATATGGTGCAAAATCATTAACTATTCAAAAGTTGATAAAAAATCAAATGAGTGCCAGTAATTTTCGTTTAGGTTCAACAAAAAAAATAAATGGATCCAAAACTTATTTAGACAACCCATCCCTTGCTTCGGCATTCGGCCTTTTAACATATGCTACAAACCATAATATGGAGGGAGATAAAGAAGATTCTATATCAGAAAAAAAATCAATATTATCAGTAATTTATAACTTTTTTAGAAACTTATAAGTAGTAACAAAAAGAAATAATCTTTGTTTTTTCTCAAGATTTCAAACAATTTATAAACATTTTCATGCAAAAGACTATAAATAGGCCCTTTAGTGTTTCAGGTATAACTTTACATAATGGCACAAACTCTAATTTAACCGTTCATCCAGCTTCTGCCAATAATGGTATTCTATTTAGAAGGGTTGATTTGAAGATTTCAAATGAAAAGACAATAATAGATGCAAAGTTTAACAACGTGAGTGACTCAAAGCTATGCACAACAATTACCAATAAATACGAAATATCAGTTTCAACAATTGAACATTTGATGTCAGCTTTACATGGCATGGGGATTGATAACGCTAACATTGAAGTAGACTGCAATGAGCTACCAATTCTTGATGGAAGTTCCATAGAATATGTAAATCACATAGAGACAGTTGGTATTAGAAGTTTAAATGACGAAAAAAAATTTATAAGTATATTAAGACCAATTGCATTTAGAATGAATGACTCATTTGTGAAAGTTTTACCCTCTGAAAATTTTGAAATTGATTACACAATTTCATATGATCACGATCTTATAAAGAAACAAAGGTTTAATTATATATTTGAAGACTCAAACCAGTTTAAAAATCTTATATCTAACTGTAGAACTTTCGGATTTAAAGAAGAAGTAGACTCTCTTAGAAAAAAAGGGTTGATAGCTGGTGGCTCTCTAGATAATGCAATTGTTCTTGATAAAGAAGGAATAGTGAATAATGATAAATTGCGTCAAGAAAATGAATTTGTTAAACATAAAATATTAGATTTTATTGGTGATATCTATCTTTTAGGACACCCAGTAAAAGGGGCTTTTGAGATTTTTAAAGGGGGGCACAGGTTAACTCACGAAATTATGCACTCTATAATGTCAGATCAATCCAATTGGAGTCTGATAAACGAAGAAGATTTTCGGGCTAAAAAATATAATAATAAGTATTACCCTCATTCCTTAGCCGCATCATTATAATTTAGAGATTAATCTTTAATCTTCTTAAATAATCATTAAAATTAAATTGATGAGACTTAATAGAGCTTTTGCAATTTTAATACTGTTTTCTTTTACTTTTATTGCATGCTCAAGTTCAAAATTAGTTACACCCGAAACAGAAGGTGAAAAGCTGCAAATTCTTTATTCTAATGCATTAGAGATGGTGAAAGATAGGGATTTTGTTGATGCAGCAATTATTTTTGAGGATATTGAAAGACAATATCCATATTCTAAATGGTCAAATCAAGCACAACTTATGACCGCTTTTAGTTATTATAAATCGCAAATGTATGACGAGAGTTTGGACGCACTTGACAGGTTTATTGCTTTATACCCGGGCAATAAAAAAATTTCATACGCCTATTACCTTAAAGCATTAAATTTTTTTGAGCAAATTAGAGATGTTGAGAGAGATCAAAGTATGACTCAAAAATCAAAACAAGCATTTTATGAAGTAATAAATAAATATCCTGACTCAGAATTTGTTGATGATGCATATGAAAAAATTGATATTATAAATGACAGATTAGCTGCAAAAGAAATTGAAATTGCAAGGTATTACCAGTATAATCACCAATGGATATCAGCTATAAATAGATACAATAAAATACTAAATAAATATGATACTTCAGTGTATACAGAAGAATCGTTACATAGACTTGTTGAAATTTATTTTTCATTAGGCTTATATGACGAAGCTAAAAAATATGCATCATTTTTAGGATTCAATTTTCCTGAGAGTGATTGGTATTCAAAAAGTTATGAGTTAGTTAAAGA
>CACFGR010000040.1 GCA_902565955.1 uncultured Pelagibacteraceae bacterium
ATTCTAATTTTGTTAAAAATTTTCCTATTAAATTTTGTTAAACAAGTAATGAAGAAATATGGGCAACTAATCACTAGGTTAGTGTTTACAACAAACACAACCTGCAATTAAGTTTCTGTTATAAAAAAAACTTTTACAATATTATAAACTTTTTTATAGAAGTTTAAGTGACAAATTTCACGATTAGTAGACCTGGCAATGTCCTACTCTCCCATGCCTTAAGACAAAGTACCATCGGCGCTGGAGCCCTTAACGTTCGAGTTCGAAATGGGATCGTGTGTTACCTCTCCGCTAAAACCACCAGGTCAACTAATCGTGAAATCAATACCAAATAATATTTTATTAGTTATCTATCTTAGTGTTACTTGAATATTACTAGTCTGTTTCTAGTACATAGAAAATCAAGCCGATCGAGTTATTAGTATCAGTTAGCTTCATGTATTACTACACTTCCACACCTGACCTATCAACGTGGTGGTCTACCACGACTCTCATGGAAGAATTCGTTTCGAGGGAGGCTTCCCGCTTAGATGCTTTCAGCGGTTATCCCGTCCGTACTTGGCTACCCAGCGATGCCGATGGCACGACAACTGGTACACCATTGGTACGTTCACTCCGGTCCTCTCGTACTAGGAGTAACTCCTCTCAATTCTTCAACACCCACGGCAGATAGGGACCGAACTGTCTCACGACGTTCTAAACCCAGCTCGCGTACCACTTTAATCGGCGAACAGCCGAACCCTTGGGACCTGCTCCAGCCCCAGGATGTGATGAGCCGACATCGAGGTGCCAAACACCGCCGTCGATATGAACTCTTGGGCGGTATCAGCCTGTTATCCCCGGCGTACCTTTTATCCGTTGAGCGATGGCCCTTCCACTCAGAACCACCGGATCACTATGACCGTCTTTCGACTCTGCTCGACTTGTCAGTCTTGCAGTCAGGCAGGCTTATGCCATTGCACTCAACAGCTGATTTCCGACCAGCTTGAGCCTACCTTCGCACGCCTCCGTTACTTTTTGGGAGGCGACCGCCCCAGTCAAACTACCCACCATACACTGTCTTGGATCCAGATAATGGAACTCAGTTAGATATCAAAAATTACAAGAGTGGTATTTCAAGGACGACTCCATGAAAGCTGGCGCTCTCACTTCAAAGTCTACCACCTATCCTACACATGTAATTTCTAATACCAATGTAAAGCTATAGTAAAGGTGCACGGGGTCTTTCCGTCTAACCGCGGGTACTCCGCATCTTCACGGAGAATTCAATTTCGCTGAGTCTACGCTGGAGACAGCGGGGAAATCATTACGCCATTCGTGCAGGTCGGAACTTACCCGACAAGGAATTTCGCTACCTTAGGACCGTTATAGTTACGGCCGCCGTTCACCGGGACTTCAGGTCGTAGCTTGCACCACTCACTTTAATCTTCCGGCACCGGGCAGGCGTCAGACCCTATACTTCGCCTTGCGGCTTTGCAGAGTCCTGTGTTTTTAATAAACAGTTGCTACCCCCATTTCTGTGCCACCCACGTCTGGTTGCCCAAACATAGGTCCTCCTTCTTCCGAAGTTACAGAGGCAATTTGCCGAGTTCCTTCAGCATAGTTCTCTCAAGCGCCTTGGTATACTCTACCTATCCACCTGTGTCGGTTTCGGGTACGGTCTATGGTGAGGCTATTTCCTGGAACAACTTCGCTGCCTAACCAATCCATATAAGGATAGACAACTTACGTCATTCGTCACATCTCACCTGGTCAAGGAATATTAACCTTGTTCCCATCGACTACGACTTTCGTCCTCGCCTTAGGAGCCGACTCAACCTGCGCGGATTAGCCTTGCGCAGGAACCCTTGGATTTTCGGCGACAGAGTTTCTCACTCTGTTTGTCGCTACTCATGTCAGCATTCTCACTTCCGATATCTCCAGAAGCTCTCACGAGTCTTCCTTCAACAACGTACGGAACGCTCCGCTACCACACAATAAATTGTGTCCAAAGCTTCGGTGTATTGTTTAGCCCCGTTACATCTTCGGCGCCGGATAACTTAATTAGACCAGTGAGCTGTTACGCTTTCTTTAAAGGATGGCTGCTTCTAAGCCAACCTCCTGGCTGTTTTGGTCGTCCGACATCCTTTCCCACTTAACAATAACTTGGGGACCTTAGCTGTTGGTCTGGACTGTTTTCCTTTTGACTACGGACCTTAGCACCCGTAGTCTGTCTGCCACACATTACTCATCGGTATTTGGAGTTTGGTTGGACTTAGTAAGGATCTCTCCCCCCTTGCCCATCCAGTGCTCTACCCCCGATGGTATTCATATGACGCACTACCTAAATAGTTTTCGCGGAGAACCAGCTATATCCGAGTTTGATTGGCCTTTCACCCCTAACCACAAGTCATCCAAAGACTTTTCAACGTCAACTGGTTCGGTCCTCCAATAAGTGTTACCTTATCTTCAACCTGCTCATGGCTAGATCACTCGGTTTCGGGTTTAATCCAAAGTACTTTCGCCCTATTAAGACTCGCTTTCGCTTCGCCTACACCTCATGGCTTAAGCTTGCACTTTAAACTAACTCGCTGACCCATTATACAAAAGGTACGCCGTCACCCTTACGGGCTTCGACAGCTTGTAAGCATTCAATTTCAGGATCTATTTCACTCCCCTCGTCGGGGTTCTTTTCACCTTTCCCTCACGGTACTAGTTCACTATCGGTCACACAAGAGTACTTAGGCTTGGAGGGTGGTCCCCCCATATTCAGACAAGATTTCACGTGTCCCGTCTTACTCGAGAACATTAACTGTCATTACCCATACAAGACTATCACTTTCTATGGTTTACCTTTCCAGGTAA
Organism: uncultured Pelagibacteraceae bacterium; assembly: GCA_902565955.1. GTDB lineage: Bacteria > Pseudomonadota > Alphaproteobacteria > Pelagibacterales > AG-422-B15 > CACNXQ01. The sequence continues at coordinate 2,845 of CACFGR010000040.1, forward strand.
TTCTGGTTGTACAATTAATGCTACTGGCCTGGTCCGCTTTCGCTCGCCACTACTTACGGAGTATCGGTTGATATCCTTTCCTCCAGTTACTTAGATGTTTCAGTTCACTGGGTTCGCTTTACTAACCTATGTATTCAGTTAGCAATAACTCAAAAGAGTTGGGTTGTCCCATTCGGAAACCTTCGGATCAAAGTGTGTTCGTCACTCCCCGAAGCTTATCGCAACGTACTACGTCCTTCATCGCCTTTGTGTGCCAAGGCATCCATCAAATGCTCTTAAACGCTTGATTATTCTATGTACAAAAAACAAACTTATTGTTTTTTGTGACACTTAGATTTGAATTCTCAATAAAATTTTAATTTAGTATTGATGTCACTTCACGATGTAAATAGAAAAGCTTAAAACTTGGTGGAGCTGACCGGGATCGAACCGGTGACCCCCTGCTTGCAAAGCAGGTGCTCTCCCAGCTGAGCTACAGCCCCTAGAGATACCACGTCATGGTGGGCCTGGGTAGACTCGAACTACCGACCTCACCCTTATCAGGGGTGCGCTCTAACCAGACTGAGCTACAAGCCCAAACGTAAGGCTTTATAGTTTTAAACAATGAAAGAGAAACGAGGACGGTAAGCCACATATAATTACTAAGTTAAATATTTTTTAAATCCAATTGAACTCAAAAAATTACTCTTAGAAAGGAGGTGATCCAACCGCAGGTTCCCCTACGGTTACCTTGTTACGACTTCACCCCAGTCGCTAATCTTACCGTGGTTGGCTGCCTCCTTGCGGTTAGCGAACCAGCTTCAGGTAAAACCAACTCCCATGGTGTGACGGGCGGTGTGTACAAGACCCGGGAACGTATTCACCGTAGCGCGCTGATCTACGATTACTAGCGATTCCAACTTCATGCACTCGAGTTGCAGAGTACAATCCGAACTGAGATAACTTTTTGAGATTTGCTCCAGATCGCTCCTTCGCTGCCATTTGTAGTTACCATTGTATCACGTGTGTAGCCCGGCCCGTAAGGGCCATGAGGACTTGACGTCATCCCCACCTTCCTCCGGCTTATCACCGGCAGTTCCTTCAAAGTTCCCACCATAATGTGCTGGCAATTGAAGGTAAGGGTTGCGCTCGTTGCGGGACTTAACCCAACATCTCACGACACGAGCTGACGACAGCCATGCAGCACCTGTATCCAATCCACCCGAAGTGAAGGACTTAATCTCTTAAGTCCGCGATTGGTATGTCAAGAGCCGGTAAGGTTCTTCGCGTATCTTCGAATTAAACCACATGATCCACCGCTTGTGCGGGTCCCCGTCAATTCATTTGAGTTTTAGCCTTGCGGCCGTACTTCCCAGGCGGAGTGCTTAACGCGTTAACTGCGATACTGGAAATTTAAATTCCCAACATCTAGCACTCATCGTTTACTGCATGGACTACCAGGGTATCTAATCCTGTTCGCTACCCATGCTTTCGAACCTCAGCGTCAGTATTGGCCCAGAGAGTCGCCTTCGCCACTGGTGTTCCTCCTAATATCTACGAATTTCACCTCTACACTAGGAATTCCACTCTCCTCTACCAAACTCAAGAAATGTAGTTTTGAAGGCAGTTCCAGAGTTAAGCTCTGGGATTTCACCTCCAACTTACAAATCCGCCTACGCTCGCTTTACGCCCAGTAATTCCGAATAACGCTAGACCCCTCCGTATTACCGCGGCTGCTGGCACGGAGTTAGCCGGATCTTCTTCTTCAGGTACCGTCATTATCTTCCCTGACGAAAGAGTTTTACAACCCTAGGGCCTTCATCACTCACGCGGCATCGCTGGATCAGGGTTGCCCCCATTGTCCAATATTCCCCACTGCTGCCTCCCGTAGGAGTCTGGGCCGTGTCTCAGTCCCAGTGTGGCTGATCATCCTCTCAGACCAGCTATAGATCGTCGCCTTGGTGAGCCGTTACCTCACCAACAAACTAATCTAACGCGGGCCCATCCAATAGCGCATAAAGCTTTCTCCCGAAGGACGTATAAAGTATTAGCTTAAGTTTCCCCAAGTTATTCTCTACTACTGGGCAGGTTCCCACGCGTTACTCACCCGTCTGCCACTAGATCCGAAGATCTCGTTCGACTTGCATGTGTTAAGCGTGCCGCCAGCGTTCATTCTGAGCCATGATCAAACTCTCAAGTTTAAAAATGACGCACACAAACTTATTGGCGGAGTTGCATAATATAATTATGCAATCCAATAAACGTGTACGATTATTCTGTACTGCGGAATTACCGCCCACGTTTCTCTTTCAATTTACTTTTCCAATAGCATAATCGCGCAAGCATAAAGTCCTTACCCCTAAAAATAAGGAATTAAATGCCAGCTAGATTATATTAAGACTATAAATAGTC
>CACFGR010000041.1 GCA_902565955.1 uncultured Pelagibacteraceae bacterium
AAATAGTTCTAATTCTTCATCTATAGAGCATGAAGCAACAACCTCAAAAATAAGTGATGAGCAATTGTTCTATTGTATGCAAAGAGGTTTAGATGCGGAAGAAGCACAAAGTTTAATTGTAAATGGGTTTTGTAAAGAAGTACTGCAAAAATTACCAATGGAATTTGCTGTCGAAGCTCAAAAACTTGTGAGTATAAGTTTGGAAGGAAGTGTTGGATAGTATGTTAGAGATTAAAAATTTAAATGTTACTGTTGAAGAAAAACAAATTTTAAAAAATTTAAATTTAAATATTGGAAAGGGTGAAGTACACGCCATAATGGGTCCTAATGGCTCAGGTAAAAGCACTATTGCTCACACTCTAGCTGGTAAACCAAACTATAATGTAGATTCAGGGGAAGTTAATCTCAATGGTGAAGATTTACTCTCAAAAGATCCTTATGAGAGATCATTAAATGGTCTTTTCCTTGCTTTTCAATACCCAATTGAACTTCCTGGAGTCACTAATGCTTCTTATCTAAAGCAGATTGTTAATGCACATCGAAAGTCAAGAAAAGAAACACCAATTGATGCTGGAGAATTTCTAAAAATTCTAAAAGAAAAATCAAAACTTCTAGATATACCAATGGACATGCATAGTCGTTTTGTAAATGCTGGCTTTTCTGGGGGAGAGAAGAAGAAAAATGAGGTCCTTCAAATGGATTTGCTTAATCCAAGTTTAATTATTATGGACGAAACAGATTCAGGCCTAGATGTTGATGCACTAAAAACCACTGCAGACGCAATTAATAAATTAAGAAATGATGAAAGATCATTTATTATTATAACTCATTACTTAAGATTATTAGAATATATTGAGCCTGATTACGTCCATGTATTTCAAAATGGCTCAGTTATAGAAACTGGTGACAAGACTTTAGCATCAAGAATAGATCAAGAGGGATACAGTTAATGAAAACTTTAACACCTTCAATAATGGAATTAACAGATAATTTTTCTATTGAAACCAATGCTAGGGATCTATCTATATCACACGAGATAATAAATGATGAACTAAAATTAAAAATCACTTCGAATTATTCACAAATACCTTCACGAATAAAATTAATAAGCAGTAATAGGAGCAACTTTAAAATTATTGCTGATATATATTTAAACGAGAATGCTACTTTAGAGATTATTGACGAAAATGATTATATAATTGATACATCTTTTATTTTAAAATCATTTTTAAGATCCCGCTCAGTACTTGAATTATACAGATTTAATAAGTTTCAATCTGATACTAACAACTCATTTGTTCATACTTGTAATATGTCAAATGGTTCAATCTTTAAGGACTTTAATTTTACAAACGGTTCAGATTTTACAAATAACGAGACTAAGATTAATTTAAATGAAGAAAATGCAAAGTATGTTGGCAGTGGCGTTGTTATGTCCAATTCATCAAAATGTGAAAATAATTTAGAAATAAGGCACTTAAGTAAATCTGCGGTATCAGACTGTTCATTTAAAGCTGTAACTCGTGGATCATCCAATGTTTCGTTTAAAGGAAAAGTATTTGTTGATGAAAATTGCTCAAATACACAATCTAACCAAATTAGCAAAGGTTTGTTAATTGACGAGGAATCTAAAATTAATCTTACACCAATACTTGAAATAAATAATGATGATGTAGTTTGCTCTCATGGTGCGGCTTCAGGAAAAGCTGATGAGGAAGTACTGTTTTATTTAGCTTCTAGAGGAATTTCAAAGAGTGAAGCCGAAAGAATATATATACAGGGCTTTTTATCAGAGTTTATAGAAAAGATTGAAGATGCAGAAATGCAAGCTAAAGGCCAAAATTTTATCAACGAGAATTGTTAACATGGAGGACTCTAAAACTTTAAATTTAAATGTAAGAAAAGATTTTCCAATTCTTTCAAAAAAGATATTGGAAAAAAAAGATCTTATTTATTTTGACACTGCGGCTTCTGCTCAAAAACCAAATACAGTTATTAACGAAACAAATGATTTCTATAAAAACCACTATTCTAATGTAAGTAGGGGAGTTCATACATTATCTGTTGAGTCAACATTTAGATATGAGGACGCTAGAAAAAAAGTTCAAAAATTCTTAAATGCAAGGTCTGAAAATGAAATTATTTTCACAAAAAGTGCCACAGAAGGAATAAATTTAGTTGCTCAAACTTTCTATGAAAAGTTTATGCAAAAGGGAGATGAAGTAATTTTATCTTTAATCGAGCACCACTCAAATTTAATACCTTGGTTTTTTTTAAGAGACAAGTATGGCGTTGTGCTAAAGTTTGCAAATATTCAACCATCAGGAGAAATTGATATTGATCATTTTAATAGTCTATTCACAAATAAAACAAAAATTGTATCTTTGACACATCTTTCGAACGTTTTTGGTACTGAATTAAATGAAAAGGCTATAAGTATTTGTAAAGATAAAAATGTTCCCATTCTCCTTGATGGTTGTCAATCAGCTGCTCATTTGAAAATTGATGTTCAAAAACTAGGTTGTGATTTTTTTGTTTTCTCTGGACACAAAACTTATGGTCCTGCTGGTATTGGAGTTTTATATGGAACTGAAAATCTTTTATCAGAAATGCCCCCCTATCAAGGTGGAGGAGGAATGATTGGAGATGTGAGTCTAGAAGGTGCAAGTTATGCAGAATTACCTGCGAAATATGAAGCAGGAACTCCTCCATTAGTCGAAGCGCACGGATTGGGTATAGCAATTGATTATATGAATAATATTGGACTCGATAATATTATCGAGCATGAAAATGAAATTACTAAATATGCGTTTAATAAATTAAACGAAATTGATTTTATCGAAATTCACGGTGGAGATAATAAAAGGAATTCTATCATATCCTTTAATATCAAAGATGTTCACTCCCACGAAGTATCTTCGTTTTTAGATGTTGAAGGAATAGCAATTAGAGCAGGTCATCACTGTTGCCAGCCTTTAATGAAACATCTCGGTATCAATTCAACGGCCAGATTATCTTTTGGTGTGTATAATTCATTAGAAGAAGTTGATAAATTTGTTATTGCGCTACATAAGTGTAAGGAGTTTTTTAATAAATGAATGATTTAATAAATGATCTTTACCAAGAAATAATTTTAGATCACGGACGTGAACCAAGAAATTTTGGCGAATGTGAACCTCATAATAAAAGTGCCGATGGTCATAATCCGTTGTGCGGTGACAATTTAAAGCTTACTTTTCTTCTTAATGATCAAAATATAATAGAAGACATTAAATTCACGGGTGAGGGGTGCGCCATATCACTTGCTTCTGCATCATTAATGACAGAAAAATTAAAAGGTAAAAAAATTGAAGTGGCTGAGGAAATATTTAAGGATTTTACAAATCTTGTTTCAGGTTCAGATGAAGACTTAAAAGTTTTAAATGAGGAAGATTCACTTTATGCCTTAAAGGGAGTAGGTGGATTTCCAATGAGGGTAAAGTGCGCAACAATGGCATGGCATGCCTTTAACCAGGCTTTAAAAGATTAATTATGAGACTATATCCTGTATATCTTGCACTGCTTGTATTATTTATTGTTTTGCAACTTATTTATGGAAACCGGTCTTTTGCCGATATAAACTTAGAGGAGTACGATATGTCAAAAGTAAAAGTAATGGATACACCTTTCTGGTGTTCTGCCACGCCTGAAGAAAGACAGGAAGCTATTAATAACCTTACTGAAGAACAGAGAATTGTTGCTTTAGAGAATGGAACAGAGAGGCCATTTTTTAATGAATATTGGGATAGTAAAGATGTTGGAATTTATGTTGATGTAATTTCAGGCGAACCTCTATTTTCATCTTTAGATAAATTTGACTCAGGAACAGGTTGGCCGAGTTTTGATAAGCCAATAAAAGGAATAGAAATCGTAGAAGTTATTGATAAATCACATGGAATGATTCGCACAGAGGTAAGAAGTCAATATGGCGATGCGCATCTAGGTCATTTATTTGATGATGGACCCACTGAAACTGGATTAAGATATTGCATTAATTCCGCTTCATTAAGATTTGTTCCTCTAGAAAAGTTAAGCGAAGAAGGCTATGAGGATTTTGTAGAACTATTTAACTAAATGGAAAAAGTAGAAGATCAAAAAGTTATAGATGCATTAAAAACTGTATTTGACCCAGAAATCCCAGTTGATTTATACGAATTAGGACTAATTTACAAATGCGAAGTTACTCCTGATAATGATGTTATTATTCAAATGACATTAACTACACCAAATTGTCCTGTTGCTGATGAAATGCCAAAAAAAGTAAAAGAAGCCGTTGATGCTGTACCCGGAGTGAACAATGTTGCTGTTGATCTTGTGTGGGATCCACCATGGGATATGTCACGCATGTCAGATGTTGCTAGATTAGAACTAGATATGATGTGAGATATCCACTTGAAATACAAAAATACCTATATATTTTAGATAATAATCATATATAAACTCAAATTAAGAGCCCGTAGCTCAGTTGGTAGAGCACTCCCCTTTTAAGGGAGTTGTCCTCGGTTCGAACCCGAGCGGGCTCGCCACTTTTTTTATGAAAAAGAAATTTTATCACAAACTTGGCCCAGTACCTACAGAGGAAGATCTCAAACATCCAAAAAAACTAAACCCAAATAAAGCGAGAAATACTGTAATTACCTGGTATTCACTCGTTGCAATTGCCATTATTTTATATTTTGTAATAACTAAATTATTTTAAATATAATAAAATCCTGACGAATTTTTCGGGGGTTAAATTTAATGATTATAAGAGGTTTTTTAGTTTTCTTAATTACTATATTTTCATATAACAATTTATATAGTGAAAATAATTTGAGAGACAATTTCGATAACCCAAGCAGTTGGCGATATATTGCAGATGACGTAATGGGTGGTATATCTAGTGGTAAAGTTGAATTCATTAATATTGACGGCAAAAGTAATGCCTTACTAACAGGAAACGTTAGTACTGAGAATAATGGTGGATTCATACAAATACGTAAGGAATTAAAAGACATTAATTTAAGTAAGGCCGACAGTATAAGAATAGTAGCTCGGGGAAATAATGAAAAATACTACATTTTTTTACGCACAACAGGAACAATC
>CACFGR010000042.1 GCA_902565955.1 uncultured Pelagibacteraceae bacterium
GGTAGACGATAAAAAAGATGGATAACTCAGAAAAAGCAAAAGCTTTAGACGTAGCAATGTCACAAATTGAGCAGACTTACGGAAAAGGCTCAATTATGAAACTTGGCCAAAGGACCGTTATGGATGTTGAGGCTATTTCAACTGGGTCGTTATCTTTAGATGTAGCTTTAGGCATAGGTGGACTGCCAAAAGGTAGAATAGTAGAAATTTATGGACCAGAATCATCGGGTAAAACAACTCTTGCATTACATGTCATTGCCGAAGCGCAGAAAAAAGGTGAGAATTGTGCATTTATTGATGCTGAGCATGCATTGGATCCTGCTTATGCAAAAAAACTCGGCGTAAATATTGATGAACTTATCATTTCGCAGCCAGATACAGGTGAGCAAGCTCTAGAAATAACCGACTCACTTGTTAGATCGAAAGCAATATCAGTTCTAGTAGTCGACTCAGTTGCAGCATTAACCCCTAAAGCAGAAATTGAGGGTGAAATGGGAGATGCGCACATGGGTCTTCAAGCAAGATTAATGAGTCAAGCATTAAGAAAACTTACAGGCTCCGTTTCTAAATCTAATTGTATGGTAATATTCATCAACCAAATTCGAATGAAAATTGGTGTGATGTTTGGTAGTCCTGAAACAACAGCTGGTGGTAATGCTTTGAAGTTTTACTCATCGTGCAGATTAGATATAAGAAGGATAGGAGCAATAAAAGATAAAGACGAAATTATCGGAAACCAAACAAGAGTAAAGGTTGTAAAAAATAAAGTTGCCCCGCCGTTCCGCGTAGTGGAGTTTGACATTATGTACGGTGAAGGAATCTCAAAATTGGGTGAGCTCATTGATTTGGGTGTAAAAGTCGGCACCATTGAAAAGTCTGGGGCATGGTTTTCTTATAAAGGAAATAAGATTGGCCAAGGACGAGAAAACTCCAAGATCTTTTTAAAGGATAATCCTGCAGTAGCTAATGAAATTGAATCAATAATTAGAGGACAATCTGAGGAAATACCTGAGCAAATTGGAGAAAACGAAGAAGTCGAAGATAATCCAGAAGAATAAGAAAATTCATATAAATTGATCATAGCAAAAAGGCGCTTGAAGCGTCTTTTTGCGTTTTAGTCATCTCGATGTTATACCTTAACTATGAAGATTAATAGTTTAAGGGACTCATTCATATCTTACTTTGTTAAAAATGGACATAAACATGTTCATTCAAGTCCCCTTGTGCCTCAAAATGATCCTACACTGATGTTCGCTAATTCAGGAATGGTTCAATTTAAAAATGTATTCACAGGATTAGAGAAAACAGATTTCAACCGTGCCGTAACAGCTCAGAAATGCATTAGGGCAGGGGGAAAACACAATGATTTAGAAAATGTAGGCTATACATTAAGGCATCACACCTTTTTTGAAATGTTGGGTAATTTTTCATTTGGAGATTATTTTAAAGATGAAGCAATAGATTACGCATGGAGATTTATCACTTCTGAACTAGGAATAAATAAAGATAAGCTTTGTGTAACTATTTATCACGATGATGAGCAGGCTTACAATGCTTGGAAGAAGATTACTGGTTTCAGTGATGATAAAATAATAAGAATTTCTACAAAAGATAATTTCTGGTCGATGGGAGAAACAGGGCCATGCGGACCTTGCTCTGAAATATTTTATGATCATGGTGAAAATTATATTGGCAAACCGCCTAGTGAAACTGATGAAACGGGCGATCGATTTGTAGAAATATGGAATCTTGTTTTTATGCAGTATGAACAAGTTGACACAGTAAATCGTATTGATTTGCCAAGACCCTCAATAGACACAGGTATGGGTATTGAGAGAATAGCTGCGGTTATGCAGGGCACAAATGATAATTATCAAGTTGATAGTATATTAGAAATTATTAATCATTCTAAAGAATTAACTAAAAATGATAATGAAAATTTAATATCAAGCCATAGAGTAATAGCTGATCATCTAAGATCTTCATGCTTTTTAATTGCTGACGGTGTCCTTCCATCGAATGAAGGTAGAGGTTATGTCTTAAGGAGAATTATGAGAAGAGCAATGAGGCACGTACACATTCTAAATTACAATGATTTACTGATGCACAAACTGGCACCAACTCTGATTTCAAATATGAAAATGTCCTATCCTGAGCTTGAAAGAGCAGAGTCTCTAATAAATGAAACATTGAAATATGAAGAACAAAGGTTCAGAGATTTATTGTCCAGAGGAATTAAGCAACTTGATACAATGATCGATAATTTGAATGGAAAAACTATTCTAAATGGGCAGTCAGCTTTTAAGCTGTATGACACATATGGCTTCCCAATTGATTTAACGCAAGATATTTTGAGAAATAAGAAAATTGAAGTGGATAATGATGATTTTAAGAAATGTTTGGAGGATCAAAAAGAAAAAGCAAGAAGCAATTGGACTGGATCTGGTGGCACAGGTACAGATAAAATTTGGTTTGAGTTAAATAAAAGTTTATCCCCTACAGAGTTTTTAGGCTACACATCTGAAAAAACAGAAGGAAGTATTATTTCTATAATAAAAGAAGGTGTATTAGTTGATAGTTTACATAGTGGTGACAACGGATCGCTAATACTCAATCAAACGGTATTTTATGCTGAGTCTGGTGGACAAATTGGTGATACAGGAACAATAGAAGCTGATAATTTCGAATTTAAAGTTTCAGACACACAAAAAAAAGGAAACCTATTTGTGCATCACGGAAAAGTAATTAGAGGAGATATCAATAAAGGTACAGGTGCACATTTGTCAATTAATTCTGCAAGAAGAAACTCATGTAAGACTTATCATTCTGCGACACATATTTTACATCAAGCATTAAGAGAAGTTTTGGGAGATCATGTGACCCAGAAAGGCTCTTTAGTTTCGTTTGATAAATTAAGATTTGATTTTAGTCACCATAAATCTCTTTCAGAAAGTGAGATATCTAAAATAGAGCAGATTTCGAATACAGTTATTGAGGAAGGATCAGATGTTGAAACTCAAATTATGACACCAGATGACGCTGTAAATGCTGGAGCACTTGCTCTATTTGGAGAGAAATATTCTGATGAGGTAAGAGTGTTAAAAATAGGAAAGATGAGAAATAAAACTTTCAGCATTGAATTATGTGGCGGTACACATGTTGAGAACACAAGTCAAATTGGGAAATTAAAGATAGTTAATGAATCTTCGGTTGCTTCAGGAGTTAGAAGAATAGAAGCTCTGCGCGGTGAAGACCTGAAAGTTTATCAAATGAATAAAGCTGTAGAGAATAAGAAGATAGAAGAAAAGAAATTAATTTCCGAAAAATATAAATCAAAATCAATAGAGGAAGTTAATAATTTAATCAAAGAAGTTAATGGTGAAATTTCAAATAATAAAAAAACCATCATTATCTTTTGTGAAAATTCTAAAAGCTCTGCGTTAAGACCTGTAATTGATAATGCCAAAAGAAAATTCAAAAATGGTGGTATTATTGTTCTAGGTTCAAAAAAAGACAATAAAATCAGCTACCTAGTTGGTGTAACAGACAACCTCACAAAGGTCATTGGTGCAGATGATATTGCGTTGTACGCTTCTTCAGTTTCTAACGGAAAAGGAGGAGGTGGTAGAAAAGATTTTGCTCAGTCTGGTGGCGATTTAATTGATGAAACTGACCAAAAAAACAAAATACTGAAATTTATTACTGATAAGTTGGATTAAGGGCTTTATTTAAATTTCGTTCAATTATTTCAAGAAAGTCTTCAGTACTGTGCCAATCTTGCTCATGAGGCATAAGGAGTGCCAAATCCTTTGTCATCGAGCCACGTTCAACTGTTTTTACACAGACTTTCTCAAGAGTATCAGCAAACTGAATTAGTTCATCATTATCATCAAGTTTCCCTCTATACTTAAGACCTCTTGACCATGCAAAAATTGACGCTATAGGATTTGTCGACGTTTGTTTTCCTTCTTGATGAAGCCTATAGTGCCTCGTTACAGTTCCGTGAGCAGCTTCAGCCTCAATAGTTTTTCCATCAGGTGTCATCAACACACTTGTCATTAATCCAAGAGAACCAAAACCTTGAGCAACAGTATCCGATTGAACATCGCCGTCATAATTTTTACATGCCCAAACAAATTTACCATTCCATTTTAACGCAGATGCGACCATGTCATCAATTAATCTATGTTCATAATCAAGTTCCAGAGATTTGAATTGATCAGCAAATTCTTTATCATAAATTTCCTGAAATAAATCTTTAAATCTTCCATCATATTTTTTTAGAATAGTATTTTTTGTCGACAAATAGACTGGCCACTCTCTCATGAGAGCGTAATTCATACATGATCTAGCAAAATCACGTATTGACTCATCGGTATTATACATCGCCATCGCAACGCCACTTGATTGAAATTCATAAACCTCTTTTTCAATCGGTTCTTGGTTGGGGTCATCAGGTGTCCACTTAATACTTAATTTTCCTTTACCAGGAACCTTAAAATCCGTCGCTCTATATTGATCGCCAAATGCGTGTCGCCCAACTACAATTGGATCAGTCCAACCGGGTACAAGTCTTGGAACATTTTCACAAACTATTGGCTCTCTAAAAACTGTACCGCCAAGAATATTTCTTATTGTTCCGTTTGGGGAACGCCACATTTCTTTTAACTTGAATTCCTTTACCCTATCTTCATCTGGTGTGATAGTTGCACATTTAACTCCTACACCATATTTTTTTATAGCATTTGCGGAGTCTACTGTAACCTTGTCGTTTGTTTTATCTCTATTTTCAACACCC
>CACFGR010000043.1 GCA_902565955.1 uncultured Pelagibacteraceae bacterium
TTTATTTTGAATAGTTTTTCAACTAAACTATTATATCCAATTGTTTGTCCCCCATAAATTGAATTATAAGCAATTTGAGTATCAAAAACATTCACAACACTAATTTCAAAAGCGTAATTTAATACTTCGATATCTTGTCGAGCAGAGTGGATAACTTTCAATATCTTTTTTGATGTGAGTATTCTTCTAAAATTTTCGAAGTTCATTTTTTCCCCTGATAACATATCAATTAAGAATTCTTTTTTTTGAGTTTTAATTTGAATAGTGCATAAAATTGGCCAATATGTATTATCTCTTTTGAATTCGGTATCTAGGAAGATAATTTTATATTTATTCAATAATTTACATAGCTTCTCGAGGGATTTATTATCTTGGACTATTTTCATAAATCAAACTATATATGATCCTTAATTAAAAGTATGAATAAATATAGAACGCACAATTGTAACCAGCTTAGATTAGAAGATGCTGGTTCTAAAGTATCATTAGCTGGGTGGATAAATAGAAAAAGAGATCACGGCAATGTACTATTTGTTGACTTAAGGGATCATTATGGCGTTACTCAATGTGTAATTGAGAAAACAAATACTAAATTGCTAAACTTAGTAGAAAGATTAAGAGTTGAGACTGTTATTAAAATTGATGGCACCGTTATAAAAAGAGAGTCTGATACTATTAATAAATCACTAAGTACAGGGACCATTGAAATTGCAGTTGACAATGTAGAAGTATTATCTGAAGCAAAAGAGTTGCCTATGCCAGTTTTTGGCGAAAACGACTATCCAGAAGAAATTAGATTGAAGTATAGATTTCTTGATATCCGAAGAGAGGAATTGCATAAAAATATTGTTCTAAGATCCTCAATTATTTCCCACATTAGACAGCTCATGTCTGACGCTGGTTTTTTAGAAATGCAAACACCAATACTTACAGCTTCTAGTCCAGAAGGTGCTAGAGATTACTTGGTACCTAGCAGGATTCATCCAGGAAAATTTTACGCTCTTCCTCAAGCCCCACAGCAATTTAAGCAATTAATTATGGCAGGAGGATTCGATAAATATTTTCAAATAGCCCCTTGTTTTAGAGATGAAGATGCAAGAGCAGATAGAAGTCCTGGTGAATTTTATCAATTAGATATGGAAATGGCATTTGTTGAGCAAGACGATGTGTTTAACGCCATTGAACCCATTTTATATTCTGTATTTTCAACTTTTTCTGATTTTTACGTAACAGAAACACCTTTTCCAAGAATTACATATGCCGATGCTATGAGCAGGTATGGAACAGACAAACCTGACCTTAGAAATCCAATAAATATTTCTAATTTAACTAAGGAATTTAATGATGACAAAGTTGAATTTAGTGCATTTAAAAAAATTATAGAAGAGGGGGGCGAGGTTATTGGAATACCAGCACCTGACTCGAGTCAAAAACCTAGAAGTTTTTTTGATAATCTTAATAATTGGGCAAGAAAAGAAATGAATGCTGCTGGTTTAGGTTATATTGTTTTTGATAAAAGCTCTTCTGGCGTAGAAGGAAAGGGGCCTATTGCAAAATTTATCCCCTCTGAAATTCAAGAAATGATATTAAACAAAGCAGGTCTTAAGGCCGGAGACTCAATTTTCTTTGCATGCGCTAAAGGTAAAGAAGTTTATGATATTGCTGCTGCAGCCAGAGATAAAATTGCAATAGATCTGGATCTAATTGAAAAGAAAGTATTTAAGTTTTGTTGGATTGTCGATTTTCCTATGTATGAAAAGGATAAAGAAACTGAAAAAATTGATTTTAGTCATAATCCTTTCTCTATGCCACAAGGTGGATTAGAAGCCCTCAATAATTCAGATCCTTTAAATATTTTAGGTTATCAATATGATATTGTTTGTAATGGCGTAGAGCTATCATCAGGCGCCATACGAAATCATGTTCCAGAAATTATGTATAAGGCCTTTGAAATAGCTGGCTACAGTAAAGATCAAGTGCATGAAAAATTTGGAGGCATGATAAACGCTTTTACTTATGGCGTACCTCCTCATGGCGGCATTGCACCAGGAATAGACAGAATAGTCATGCTGCTTGCTCAAGAAAAAAATATTCGTGAGGTAATATTGTTCCCAATGAATCAACAGGCGCAGGATCTGATGATGCTTGCTCCTGCTGAAGTCGATAAGACTACACTTGATGAGTTGAATTTAGAAGTTAAACCAACTGAAGAATAAACTATGAGCAGCCAGTTGTGGCACCACATGTATCGCATTTTAAGCAAGTACCATTTCTAACAAGAGTAAAAGAACCACACTCAGGACAAGCATCTCCTTCGTAACCCATCATTCTTGCAGCTTGAACTCTACTCATTGATTGATCGGATGAAGAACCTGTACTTACCGCAGCACTAATAGGCGCTTGTTCAACTGACACAGTCTCCATGCTACCGTTTGAACTAACAACCGAAAGTCCGTCCTGGCCTCGTAAGTAACCTTGGCTTGAAACCTTTTTAACAAGCTTCCAAGGGATTTCGTTATTTTTTAGAGTTCCTTCCTCAGCACCAGTTCCAAGTGAGAAGTCAACATCTGTATTATCAGCATGTGCCAAATCATTTCTACCTAAGTAAGAAACAGCAAGTTCTCTGAACACGTAATCTAAAATAGATGTTGCATTTTTAATTCTATTATTACCTTGAACTACCCCAGCCGGGTCAAATCTAGTAAAAGTATAAGCTTCCACGTATTCTTCTAGTGGAACTCCATATTGAAGACCAATTGATATTGCGATTGCAAAATTATTCATCAGACTCCTCAGGAAAGCTCCTTCTTTATGCATATCAATAAAGATTTCACCCAAGCTACCGTCCTCATATTCCCCGGTATGGAGATAGACTTTATGACCTCCTACAATAGCTTTTTGAATGTATCCTTTTCTTCTATCAGGAACTTTATTTCTTGAACCGTATACAACAGAATTCATAGCCTCTTTAGCAACAGCAATTGTTCTATCAATCTGGTTGTCCGGTTGTTCTATTTCTTCTTCAACATCCTCATCAACAAGTTTTGATGCAAGTGGTTGACTTAATTTTGAGCCATCCCGATAGAGAGCGTTTGCTTTTGTGCCGAGTTTCCATGACAGTAAATAAGCTTCATTACAATCTTCCACATCAGATTCTGCAGGCATGTTGATCGTTTTTGATATAGCTCCTGATATAAAAGGCTGAGCTGCTGCCATCATGCGTATATGACTTTCTACAGATAAATATCTTTTGCCGATCCTACCGCACGGATTCGCGCAATCGAATACAGCCAAATGATCGTCTTTGATATGCGGTGAGCCTTCTAAGGTCATGGTGCCACAGCAAAAGGTATTTGCTTCATCGATTTCATCATTTGTAAAACCTAAAGCAATTAACATATTAAAATTCATGTCAGTAAGCTGTTCTTCTGAAAAATTCAGCTTCTCTTTACAGAATTCCATCCCGAGAGTATATGAATTGAAAGAAAATCGAATATCAAAAACATTCTTTAAATTTTGTTCAAGAAGTTCGATTTGTTTCTCTTCAAAGCCTTTTTCTTTTAGAGTCTCGTGATTTATACCGGGCGCATTGTTAAGCGTACCGTGACCAACGGCATAATTAATTGTTTCTTCAATTTCATCCTCTGTGTATTGGAGTTGCCTTAATGCTTCTGGAACCGTTCTATTTATAATCTTGAAGTAACCACCTCCAGCAAGTTTCTTAAATTTGACCATTGCAAAATCAGGTTCGATCCCTGTTGTATCACAGTCCATTACAAGACCAATGGTTCCAGTTGGCGCAATTACTGTTGTCTGTGCATTTCTAAAACCAAACTTTTGACCATTCTCATAAGCTTGATCCCATGCACTTTGCGCTTCCATTCCTAAGTTTGTATCTCTTAAATCTTCAACTACAAATGGCACAGGATTAATATGTAAACCTTCATACTCATCAGTCTTACCATATGCGGCTCTTCTATGATTTCTTATAACACGAAGCATATTTTTAGAGTTTTGTTGATATCCGGGGAATGGACCTTGTTCGGATGCAACTTCAGCTGACGTTGCATAAGATATGCCAGTCATTAAAGCTGTTATAGCTGCACAGTTTGCCCTTCCTTCTTCACTATCGTAGGCTACACCTTTAGACATTAGGTAGCCTCCTAAGTTCGCATATCCAAGACCAAGTGTTCTGTATTCATAAGAGAGTTTCGCTATTTCTTTTGACGGAAATTGAGCCATCATGACTGAAATTTCCAATATTAATGTCCATATTCTTACAGCGTGTTTGAATAAGTCAGTGTTTAAACATTTGTTCTCATCCATAAACGTCATTAGATTTAGAGAAGCTAAGTTGCAGGCTGTATTGTCTAAGAACATATATTCTGAACAAGGGTTAGAAGCTCTAATTTCTCCACTTTCTGGGCATGTGTGCCAGTCGTTAATTGTTGTGTGAAACTGAATACCAGGGTCAGCACAGGCCCAAGCAGAATATCCAATCTGATCCCAAAGGTCTTTTGCCTTTACTGTTTTACTCACTGAATTGTCAATTCTATTAGTTAAGTTCCAATCTTTGTCTTCCATTACAGCATCTAGAAAATCGTCAGTAACGCGAACTGAATTATTTGAATTTTGTCCTGAAACGGTTACAT
>CACFGR010000044.1 GCA_902565955.1 uncultured Pelagibacteraceae bacterium
ATGAATTCATTAAAAATAAAGGTGATACTGCTTATCATCCTTCTTGTACATGCAAAATGGGAAAAGATGAGTTATCTGTTGTCGATGAAGAGCTTAAAGTTTATGGGATTGAAAATTTAAGAGTTGTAGATGCTTCAATAATGCCAAATATCATTACAGGAAATCTCAATGCAACAACTGTAATGATCGCTGAAAAGGCATCTGACCTCATCCTTAAAAAAGAAACTTTACCTGATGTAGAGACAAGTTTTTATAGAGCAAGCTAGTAGTTAACTACTTTTTCTACTTGATTATTTGATAAATTAATTACCTCAATACGACCCTCACAAATAATAGCCAATTTGTCCTCACTTAGAGAAATAACTTTAGTTTTTTCACCCACGAGATCACATTTTTTTTCAATATTTATATCCTTCTCAGAATTATCAGTGGAAGTAAAAAAATCAATCTTGTATGATCGCTCAATAATAGTAGTAATAACAATCGTGGTACCAATTAAAATTACAATTCCGAGAAATATAACTATAAATAGCATAATTTTTTGGTACATCGTTATCTCATAATGTTCTATCAATACAAAGTCAACCATAAGAAGCAAGTAGGTCAACGTATAGACAAATATATTGCTTTAAATTTGAGAGAATTTAGTAGGTCTAAAATAATTCAATTAATAAAGTCCTCTAATATTACAGTAAATAATAATATTGTAGATCCTGATTATAAAATCTCATTAGGTGATCATATTTCAGTAAACATACAATTAGCAAATGAGACGCCAATAATTGGTGAGAACATAAAATTAAATATTGTTTATGAAGATAAGGATTTGATAGTTATCAATAAACCTGCAGGTATTGTAATGCACCCTGGCGCTGGAAATAAGACAGGTACAGTTGTTAATGCTTTGATCAATCATTGTGGGGATGAATTAAAATTTGTCGGCGATGCTCAAAGGCCAGGAATAGTTCATCGAATTGATAAAGATACGAGTGGACTGGTTGTAATAGCTAAAAATGATTTCACTCATAAACATTTATCTGACCAATTTGCTTCTCACTCTATTGAAAGAGTTTATATTGCTGTATGCTGGAACAAAATCTCACCAGCAAATGGAAAAATTAAGTCACTCTTATCTAGAAGTAATAGGAATAGAACAAAAATGATGAGTTCTGTGAGTAGAGGTAAGGTTGCTATCACTCATTACAAGACACTAGAAAATTTAAAGAACAAAAAAAATCAAATTGTTGCCACAGTATTAGAATGTCGCTTAGAGACCGGAAGAACTCATCAAATAAGAGTGCATCTAACAGACAAGGGAAATCCACTCATAGGAGATCGTACTTATGGGCGATCGCCTCAAAGTAAACTAAAATCACTTTCAGAAAGCACAGTTCAATCGATTAAAATGTTGCCAGGACAGGCTCTGCATGCGCAATCTCTTGGGTTTCTTCATCCTAAAAAAGAAAAAATGCTTCATTTTCAGTCTGTTATGCCGGATTACTTGAGCAAATTGGTAAATTCAATTAAAAGCTGATCATTGATTTCTAGAAAAAAGTAACCATATTTTGAATATGAGCAAAAACTATAATTTACCAGCATTGTCCAATGAAGGTAGTCTTGGTCATTATCTTCAGCAGATCAAGAAGTTTCCCATGCTTACAGAAAAGCAAGAAATCAATCTTGCTAAGAAGTGGAGAGATGAAGGGGATACGAGTGCAGCTCATGCACTTGTTACAAGCCATCTCAGACTCGTTGCACGAATAGCAATGGGTTATCGAGGATACGGACTTCCTGTTACAGAACTTATATCTGAAGGAAATATAGGTCTGATGCAAGCAGTTAAAAAGTATGACCCAGATAAAGGATTCAGATTAGCGACTTATGCTATGTGGTGGATTAGAGCTGCTATTCAGGAGTATGTACTTAAATCATGGAGTTTAGTAAAGATTGGCACTACCGCAGCTCAAAAAAAACTATTTTTTAATCTTAAGAAACTTAAAAATAGACTAAGTGACTATAGTGAAGGATCACTTAAGCCTCATCAGGTTACAGAAATTGCAAATCAACTAAATGTCTCTGAAAAAGAAGTTTCGGAAATGGAAGGAAGAATTTCTGGAAATGATTATTCTCTTAATGCAGTGGTTAGTGCAGACGGTGAAGAAGAATGGCAAGAATGGCTAGTTGATGAAGATGCAGATCACGAAGTCAAAATAGCTGAGAAAGAAGAAGTTTCAAAAAGAAAAGCTCTTCTCAATAAAGCTATTAATGTATTAAATGATAGGGAAAAACATATTATACAAGATAGGAAATTATCTGAAACTCCTAAAACTCTAGAAGAACTCAGCAATGAGTATAACATCAGTAGAGAACGAATTCGACAAATAGAAGAAAGAGCATTTCAGAAGCTTCAAACAGAAATGTTAAGCCTCGCAAGAGATACTAAATTAATTCAGGCTTAATTAAATAATTTGTTTATTAGTATTGTATCCTCACGCCTAGGGCTAGTGGAGATTAAATCTATATTAGTCTTCGTTAGCTCACTAATACGATTGACATACTTTTTTGCGTTTTCTGGCAACTCATCGAAGCTGTTTATGCCAGTTGTTGTGCTCATCCATCCTTGAAAGTTCTCATAGATTGGCTCTATAGTCTCTTGATCTTGTTCAGAGCTTGGGTAGTAATCTATTTCTTTTCCATGTAAATTATATCCTACACACATTTTAATTTCGTCAAAGTGATCTAATACATCGATTTTAGTAAGAGCAATACCTGTTGCTCCCGATTGAGTTAAAGCTTGACGAACTAAAATTGAGTCAAACCAACCACATCTTCTCTTTCTATTTGTCACTGTTCCAAATTCATGGCCAATTTCTCCAAGTTTATTGCCTATTTCATTGTCTTGCTCTGTAGGAAAAGGACCATTCCCAACTCTCGTAGTATATGCTTTTGTAATTGCAAGGGTATGATTAATAACTTTTGGATTCAATCCACTGCCAATAGATGCGTAACTAGCGTGAACATTTGATGATGTTACAAAAGGATAGGTTCCATGGTCAATATCTAAAAGAAATCCTTGAGCTCCCTCAAATAAAATTTTTTCTTTGCCGCTGTTTATTACGTTTGTTATATCATTTATTGTTTTTGCAAAAGGTTTGGCATATTCTCCTAATTTATATATTTCACTGACTACTTCTTCTAAATTGTATTCATCCAATTCAAAACCTCTCATAATCGCATTATGATGGTTGAGTAAAATTTCAATTTTCTTTTTTAATTTTTCCTTATCAAATAAATCGCATAATCTTATTGCTCTTCTTCCAACTTTATCTTCGTAAGCAGGTCCTATTCCCCGTTTTGTTGTACCAATTTTTATTAGGTTGTTATTTTCTCTTAATTCATCGAGTGATTGATGGAGGGGTAAAATTATTGTCGCTCTGTCCGATATGTATAAATTTGAAGGGGTTATATCTACTCCTCTTTCTTTTAACCCAGCTACTTCTTTTTGAAAAGCAGCTAAATCTAAAACCACACCATTTCCAATTATCGAAATTTTGCCTTTTCTTAAAATTCCGGAGGGTAGAATATTTAATTTGAATGTTTCATTATTTATTACAAGAGTATGACCGGCATTATGGCCTCCTTGAAATCTTATTACAATATCGGCCTGGCTTGATAACCAATCGACAATCTTTCCCTTCCCCTCGTCTCCCCATTGGGATCCAACAATTACAACACCTGTCATTTAATGCCTTTATTTTATGAAAAATATTTTGTTACGCTTTCAGTTAATTCATCAATTGTATGCTGATTTCCACTCTCAATCATAACTCTTAAAAGAGGTTCAGTACCAGACATTCTAACTACGATTCTTCCGTCTTCTGAAACTTTTTCTTCACAAGATTTGATAAATAACTTCGTATCCTCATGATCTAAAATATTTCTTTCTTTTACGGGGAAATTAATCAGATTTTGCGGTAGAGGAGTGAATAAATGAAGGCAGTCACTGGCTTTTCCTTTTTTTCTACTTAAGATAGATAGGACCTGAAGAGCAACTACTATTCCATCTCCTGATGAAGTAAAATCACGTAAAATTATGTGTCCAGATTGTTCACCACCTAAATTTAAATCTTCTGAAATCATTTTTTCCTTTACATATCGATCACCAACTTTTGCTCGGATTAACCCAATGTTATGCTTCTTTAATAGAGTTTCTAAGCCCATGTTTGCCATTGAAGTGCTAACTACATTATTATTTTTTAATTTTCTATCTTTTGACATTTCAATCGCTAGCAATGCCAGTACCTGGTCGCCATTGACTAAATGTCCTTTTTCATCAATAACAGCCAATCGATCGCCATCGCCATCTAAGGCAATACCAATATCAGCCTTCTCCTCTAATACTTTTTGAGCAAGCTTATTGGTATTAGTAGACCCACATTCGAAATTTATATTAGTTCCATTTG
>CACFGR010000045.1 GCA_902565955.1 uncultured Pelagibacteraceae bacterium
ATATAAGTTCAGCTAATTTCCAATCTTCAAGATCATCAATATCTACTGCCTGAAATTTCTTCAATTGATATGGAATAAATTTTCCATAAAAATAATTTTTTTTTGTTTTATAGATTTGCTTACTATTAAAAATAGTTAAACATCCTGAATCATGAAATTTTGGCTTCAAATCTTGTGATCTAATAAATGTTGATTTTCTATTTTCAGGAGTTAATACTCCACCCTTTATATTGTGAGCCCATTCAATTGGAGCAGCATACTTATTTACTGCCATTAGAGCATATCTTCTTTTTTTTGATTTATACAGTTTATAAGCTTCAATTAGATTAGTGTGATTTATCAAAGGTGAACAAGCTGAAAGTAGCCATATGTTATCAAACTTTTTTCCTAATATTTCATAACTATTTGCAACAAATTTCATAACCTCGAATAATCCTGTATGATCATCAGCTAAATATTTTGGCCTGAGAAAATCATTTTTTATTCCCATTCCTTCAACCAAATTTGCTATTGCTTTTGAATTTGTTGAAACGTGTATTTTGTCAAAAAGTTTTGAATTTAAAGCGTTTTCAATGCTATATTTTATAATTGGCTTTCCATTAAACAACTTAGTATTTTTATTTTTAATTCGTTTAGATCCAGATCTTGCTGGTATGATAACCAAATTTTTCATTTAGTTTAGTCTTTTGAAACCAGAATGACATATATCACCATTTAAAAGACTTTTTACATCTAGACCTTCCTCGCATTCTTTAATAATTTTAAAAGCTTTTGAAAGGTGATGAAAGTACTCATCAATAATATGTTCTTCATGACAAATACAGGTATAGATTGCATTACTTGCCAAAAAACCATTTGCTAACATATGTTGTGAAATTAAAGTTTTATAAGCAAACATATCCTTATAATTAAGCATAAAATTTGATAGCGCTGGTAAGCCTTGAATTGTGATCGACAAATCATTATCATCTGCGATTTTTAGCCATCTTTGCCTTATTGATTTGCCAATCTTAGTAATTGTCTCCCAGGATTTATTAGTTTCCATGACCTCCAAAGTTTTAAGTGCTGCTACAGAGCCTATTCTTTCTGTCCAAAATGTGCTGCTTATGAATGTTTTTTGAGCAAAATCCATTATATCTTTTCTTCCAATTATTGAAGTGATAGCATATCCATTACCAAGGGCTTTTCCAAAAATAGCTAAGTCGGGATTAATCCCATATTTCTTGTGCAATCCTCCAAATGTTTCTCTAAAACCAGAAGTACATTCATCAAATATTAAAATTATACCATTCTTATCACATAGACTTCTAACGTTTTTAAGATATTCAATGTCGGGAACCTCATTTCTCGAAACTTCCATCTTGATTGTTCCAGGCTTATGATCAACTATTACCTTTTCTAATTCATTCAAATTATTGTAATCAAATGTAACAATCGAATCTTTTAAATTTCGTGGAACACCCATTGGTTCAAGCCCAGGTAATAAATGCCCATCTAAGTTTGAGTCATCGTTTAAATTAGCAGCCAGATACCAATCATGCCAACCGTGATAACCACATACTGCTACCTTATCTTTACCACTAGCTGCACGGGCTATTCTTACTGCAATAGAATTAGCTTCACCACCAGTTCTCGCAAACCTTACCATGTCTGCCCAAGGATGCATTGCAATAAGTTTTTCTGCTAAATATACTTCTTCCGGACAATTAAGTGACGACATATTTCCTTTTTTTATAATGTTCTGTACTTCTGTATCTACTTCTTCGCATCCATATCCTAAAATATTGGTTCCCACTCCCATAAGAGACATGTCATAGTATTTTTTATTGTCTAAATCCCATACTGTGCAACCTTTACTCTTACTAAAATACGTAGGCCAAAAGTCTGGCAAAAACATTTCTGGTCTTTTTGATAAAAGCATATTACCACCGGGGATTATATTTTTTGCTTTTTTCCAAAGTTTAATTCCTGAGTTATTTTTTTTCATTATCTGTTTTTTTATATTAGTATTTCTTTTTGTTTTAGGAGTGTGTAAATATATACCAGAATTTTAATCGCGAACATAAAATTATCTTTAATTATGATTAAAAGAATATTTGATTTTATTTTGTCTCTAAACTTTATAGCTATTGCGATTTTACCAATGATTTTGATTGCAATAATTATAAAAATATCCTCAACAGGTCCTGTAATATTCTGGTCTTTAAGAAGTGGGTCTAATAATTCAACCTTTAATATGCCTAAGTTTAGAACTATGTTTTTAGATAGCCCATATGTTGCTAGTAATTTACTAGAAGATAAGCATCGATACATAACACCATTTGGATCATTTCTTAGGAAAACAAGTCTTGATGAACTGCCCCAACTGTGGTCAATTTTAATCGGTAAAATGAGTTTTGTAGGTCCAAGACCTTGCATTTTAAATGAAGTTGAATGGATCGAGAAAAGAAAAAAATATAATATTATTTCGCTTAAGCCAGGTCTAACTGGTTTAGCTCAAATTAATGGAAGAGATAACCTAACAATTAATGAAAAAATTGAATTCGAAAAAAAATATTTAAAAAATGCAAATTTTACTTTTGATATTTATATACTTTTGATAACTGTTTTGCAGGTAATAATAAGAAAAAATATTAGTCATTGAAATTAATTTTCCTGAAAAAGATCCCTAGAATAAACTTTATCCCTCACATGATCTAAGTCACTTGTTATTCTATTTGCAATAATTATATCTGAACGAGAAATGAATTTATTAATATTGGAAAAAACTTCCATGTCATCAAACAATTTCTCACTAATGAATGGTTCATATAAAATTATTTTAATTTTTTTTGCCCTCAGTTTATACAATATATCAATTACAGCACTTTCTCTAAAATTATTTGACCCTTTCTTCATAATTAATCGATAAACCCCGACAATTTTTGGATTCCTTTTTAAAATGGAACTTACTATGAAATTTTTGCGTATTTCATTTGCTTCAACAACGGCCTTTATAATACTATTTGGGATATTTCTAAAATTTTCTAGAAGCTGTTTAGTATCCTTTGGTAGACAATAACCACCATAACCAAATGAAGGATTATTGTAATAATCACCTATTCTTGGATCTAAACTAACGCCTTTAATTATTTTCTCAGATGATAACTTTTGTATTTCAGCAAAGCTATCAAGCTCGTTAAAAAAAGAAATTCTCATTGCTAAAAAAGTGTTTGAAAAAAGCTTTATAGCTTCAGCTTCTTCTGAGTCCATAAAAAGTATTGGAATATCTTGACTGTCTTTTTCTGAAATATCTAGTAATAATTCTCCAAACTTTCTTGCTGTTTCAGTGTAGCCTCCAACTATTATTCTCGATGGATAGAGATTATCATAAAGGGCTTCTGTTTCTCGTAAAAATTCTGGTGAAAAAAATATATTATCTTTACTAAATTGATTTCTCATTTTATTTGTAAATCCTAAAGGTACGGTAGACTTAATAATTATTGTTGCTTTATCATTTATCTTAACAATTTCAGAGATTACATCATTGATCGTCGAAGTATCAAATGACCCGGTGTCAAAATTATAGTTTGTTGGCGTTGCAATAATTATAAATTCTGAATTCAGAAAAGCTTCCTTTTGGTTTAAAGTGGCTTTTAGCTTTAACTCTTTACTTTCAATTAAATTTTCTAACTTTTTATCCTTTATAGGTGAGCGTTTACTATTGATTAAGTCAACTTTAATTTTGGAAATATCAAGTAAAATAACATTGTTTTTCTGGGCTAGTAAAATACCCAGACTTAATCCAACGTATCCCATCCCAACAATTGTAATATTCATGAATTTGAGATTACTAGTTTTAGTAGTGATTATCAAAAAATATTTAAATAATGTGAACTAATATCTTGAAAGCATGTTTTACTTTTTAACACTTCTTTTTAATAAGGTGTATACAATCAATAATAGCAATCTAGATTTAAAGTTCCTAAATCACAGCGTAGATAAATGTTTTACCCTTCATTTGACACAACTCTCTAATAGGGGTATGTTATGTTACTTCATTAAATCCTTCCTGATTTATTTGAAGCAAAAGTTATGAGGTTTTGCTTTAGATTTTTTACTTACAGCCTCAGCAATGGCATTAAAATGTTGTCATGGAAGGTTGGCATAGTGACAATGGATTATCAGGAGGCTTTATGAATTTAACCAGTTGTGCTTTAGGGCGCAAAAGTTTAATGACGCGGGGTGGAGCAGTCTGGTAGCTCGTCAGGCTCATAACCTGAAGGTCGTAGGTTCAAATCCTACCCCCGCAACCAAGGTGCATATTTTAAAAAAAAACAATTAGGGATTCGTATCCTAAAAGTTGAAAAAATTACCAAAGTCATATAGTTAATCAACTACAAACATTAATATGAAAGTAAATTTATAAT
>CACFGR010000046.1 GCA_902565955.1 uncultured Pelagibacteraceae bacterium
ATGGTGATCTCATTATTGTCTCTATGCTCGATAGAAAGCTACTAAAGTTTAAAGATGGTAATCTTACTGAGCATGCAGATATGTCAAAACTTACACCTTTTAGGTGCAATGACATGGTGGTCGATAAAAACGGTAATGCTTTCGTTGGTAATTTTGGGTCAATTCATCACGGAAAAGATATAAAGCCAACTATTCTTATAAAGGTAGATCCTGATGGAAACCCCTCAATTGCTGCTTCAAATTTAGACTTTCCAAATGGAACTGTAATTACACCTGATGGTAAAATACTAATTATTGGCGAAACTTATGCAGGAAGACTTACTGCATTTGATATAGATGCAGATGGTAATCTATCTAATCGGAGAATATGGGCTTATATGATGCCTAATCTATTTTATTACTATACAAAAACCATGCGTTTTTTAAAAATTACTCCAAAAGAAGGCAAAGGTATACCTTACCCTGTTCCTGATGGTATTTGTTTAGATGATAGGATGGGGATCTGGATAGCGTCTCCAACAACCTCAGAGGTAGTTAGATATACTGAAGGTGGAAAAATAACAGATAGAATTGCTACTCCAAATAGAGCATATGCATGTATGTTAGGTGGATCAGACGGCAAAAAATTATTTGTATGTACCGCTGATGTGTCTGAACCCGAAGAGGCTAAAGCCGTGAAATCTGGAAAGATTTATTCAATTAATGTGGAGTATGCCAAAGCTGGGTATCCATAGTGAAATATAAAATCTTCGGTAAATCAGAATGGGGTTCTGATATAATTGAGTTCCTTTGCCATGAAATATCAATTGAATATGAGTTTGTTGAGATTGGCGATAATTTCAAAAGTGACAAAACCATACTTAATGTTAATCCTCTTGGAAGAGTGCCAATGGTTGAGACGCCAAATGGCGAATATTTAATTGAAAGTATGGCGATTGTTTATCACTTTATTGAAAGAGAGAGCCAATTGATTCCTGATACTAAAAATGGAATAACCGACTTCCATCAAATTATGGCATTTATGTCATCGTCAATTTATCCTGCAGTCCTTCTTTATTTTCATCCTGATCATTACGTTTCTACTGAAAATACTGAAGACTTAGTGAATAGATCTAAATCAATCTTGGAAACTTATTTAAATTATCTAGAAAATAAAATAGGTGAATATATTGTTGGCAATTCACTGTCAGCTGCAGATTTTTATTTATTCACATTGCTTTTCTGGCTGGAGGAGGATCATTTTCTTGAAAATTATCCAAAAATACAAAATTTCTACAATAAAATGCTACAGAATCAGACAATAATGAAAGTAAGGAAAATACAAAATGAGAGAAAGACAGTTTAAAAAATTTTTTATTGTTTACGGCCATTACGATGATAATTCATTTAATGCAGCCATAAGAGATACCTTTATAGAAAGTGCAAAAAAAGCTGGTCATACAGTTGATATGGTCGATTTATATAAAGAGAAATTTGATCCTGTATTTGCTGGGGGCAATCCTGGACCAGATGTTCTAGATCACCGAAGAAGGATTGAACAAAGTGATACAATTGTATTAATTGCTCCTATTTGGAATTTTAGAATGCCTGCAATTCTGGAGGGCTGGATAGACAAAGTTTTAGCTCCTCCATGGGCATTTACTTTTAAACAGCTGGTAGGCAACTATGGCTACCCTCAAGGTAATTTAGGCAATAAAAAAGCGATAATATTTTGCACATACGGCTCTCCTCGTTTAGCAATAACTACTTTTTTTCTCAATTTGCCAATAAGACGGTTGAAAAGAGGTGTTTTTCACATATGTGGTATTAAAAGTATACTTTATAAAAGGTATTTTGCTGTACCGTTTGTCGCTGACAAGGTTAGAAAAAAATTTTTAAAGGATGTTAAAGATACTGCTACTTTATTTCAATAAGAACCAAATGAAGAAAATAATAGAGATATTTAAGGGTCTTTGGTCACCTATAATGGACTCAAATGTAAATCCATTAAAAAATATAACCAATCTTAAAATTCGTCACATGATAATGCAAATTCTTGCTTTTATGTGGAGCGGTGTATTTTCACTTTATATCGTTGACAGTATTTTTGTGTTTGGTTTCACTGCAATTGCTCATGCACTATTAATTGCCGCAATTTTCATAACGATGTTTGTATTTGTCACGGCTGAAAAAAAACCCCAAATTTATGATTTAAGATTCTTTAGGGGCAAAGATGGTGAGCACGAATAACTTTACCTATAATGAGTATCCAGAATAAATCATTGATTTTTTGATTCTTCTATCAACTTAATGATATTTTCGTGAATCACTGTTGCCGTATCTGGGCCCAATGACACTACCTCGCCATATGTTTCTTCACTTTCTCCATAGATCCAAGGAGCGTCATCATCCCACTCACTTTTTGGGATGATGTAACCGATTGAGTCATTTGCTAAATTCACCATTAAGTTTAGTTTGTCTGGAAATTGACTTCGTAAATTTGGAACTTCTTGCGGCATCATAACATAATCAGCTCCTTTAGGGTTTTCAATTCCGCCAATAGCAATTTCTGGATAAAGCTCTCCAGGAATTCCAGTAATAGATGCATTTCCTATTTGTATGAATGCTACCTCACTTAGATAACGTATGAATGGTGGCCTCAGACTGAATTTAGTATCAGCATCAATTACACCAAGCAAAGTGCCAAATGAGAGCATCAAGTTTTCAATACCTAATTCTATTTCTTGTGATTGGATACTTAGTGATGGCTTAGGAGAAGTCTTAAAATCGCCTGCTTGAAATGCCTCTATAACACTGTTTGCGAGGCTATAACCATATGCGCGAGCTTTAGTATGACTTGGTTTAGTGATCATTTTTTTTAATACAGGATCATAAATTGGATCGGTTGGCCCTGATGTCATCAAACCTCCTATATTTCCTGTAAGCCATAACGTAGTTCCGCCAAGACCAGGTTTAATTAACTTGTCATCATAATAAATTCCATGACTGATACCTCTTCTTAAGTAACCCGCAACATCAGAGGTTATGTCTAAATTTTTATCCCATGCGAGCTCGACATGAATTCCAAAATTGATTAAAGAACCAATAATTGAGCCATCAGAGCGATTGAATAAAATTGCCCTTATATCATCGTCTATAACGATAGGTTTTCGTTTATCTTTAATCGGGGTAAGTGGATTAGTCGGAATTAAAGCCAGACTCATTTCTGCAGCCTCTAGGTTATCAATAGCCATTTTTAAAGTACTTATAAAATCTTTTTTAAGCCGCTTCATATAGGCATCGTTGACACCGCTTTTTAAAAAACTCGGACCCCAAAGACCCTGAGTATCCGGGCCTTCATGATTATGTGTTGCATGCACCATAATGTAATCTAGACCCCACTCGGCTGGAACATCCTCACGTATACTGAGTACAAATTTTCGCATTAACCCTATTGTATCAGCACTTATGATACCTATTCGTGTCTGGCCATCATCTATTACAACGGCTACGGACATCAAATCATCTTTAATGCCTTGGGCAGCTCGTTTGTTTTGAAAACCTGCCATCCACACCGCATCAAATCGGCCATTACCATTTTTATCAGTCCACTTATCAATATCTAGATCAAATTGAGCATCATTATTTATATCTTCCCATTCATCAATTAGATTAGGGGTAATCGGCATCTGAGCAAAGCCAACTTTAAATTCACTAGCATGTATTTGAGAAGTCAAAATTATGCCAAACATCATAAGGGCATAAAGAGTGTTTTTTATAGAGCGGCAGTAAATCATTCGTATCTATCAACTATAACCGTCATTACTAGATTTTGATATTTTTAATGAGCTTATAAACTATTGTATCCAATAAATTTCTTTAAAACTTGTTGCAAAAGCAAAAAATTAAATCTTATTTTCTTAAGAATAATTATGTGGCGGGAGTGACGGGACTCGAACCCGCGACCTCCTGCGTGACAGGCAGGCGCTCTAACCAGACTGAGCTACACCCCCACAGTTAAATTTTCTCCATCTCGTGGGAGGAAATGGTGGGCGATGAGAGGTTCGAACTCCCGACATTCACGGTGTAAACGTGACGCTCTTCCAGCTGAGCTAATCGCCCGGAAAGACTGTTATATATCTATTTTAGTGAATATTCACAGATATTTATAAAAAAAATCCGACCACGCTTTGTTTAAGAGTGATCGGATTTTAAATAATTTAGTCAGCAGTTAAGGAACTACATTCCTCCGCCGCCAGCATTATTAACAGCTTCTTTCAAACCTTTACCTGCAGTAAACTTAGGTCTAGTTGACTCAGGGATTTGAATAACCTCATTGGTACGTGGATTTCGCCCTTGAGATGCTTTTCTAAT
>CACFGR010000047.1 GCA_902565955.1 uncultured Pelagibacteraceae bacterium
AAAAATGACGAAATATTTGTAACCTCGGGGAATATGGGTCTCATTTCAATAAAAGTTAACAACGGCCAAATAAAATTTTTAGGCGCTATAGGCGAGATAGGTAGAAAACAGATTTTTTAAGTTTTCAAATCAACTCTTTCATTATATTTAATACCTACCTAATTTATAAATAACTATGAGTCAGTACTCTCAAAACAAAATAATACGCCGGCGTACAAAGAAGATTAAGGTTGGAAGTATAGAAGTTGGTGGCGATGCAAAAATTTCTGTACAATCAATGACAAACACGCTTACATCAAATGTCAATGCAACAGTAAAACAAATCAATGATTTAGTATCTGAAGGCGCAGATATCGTTAGAGTGTCTTGTCCCGACCAAGAGTCTACCAAATCTCTTAAAGAGATCATTAATAATGTAGATGTACCAATCGTTGCAGATATTCACTTTCACTACAAGCGTGCGATCGAAGCTGCTGAAGCGGGCGCTGCTTGCTTAAGAATAAATCCTGGCAATATTGGAGTAGATAAAATTATTGAGGTTATTGATGCAGCTAAACAAAATAACATTTGTATGCGCATAGGAGTAAATGCAGGCTCCATTGATGAAAAAATTCTAAAAAAATACAGTGAGCCCTGTGCTGATGCTTTAGTTGAGAGCGCAATAGCAAATATACGCCTGCTTGAAGACAATAATTTTGATAATTTTAAAATAAGTGTAAAAGCATCAGATGTATTTACTACAATTGAAGCCTATGAAAAATTAGCAAAACTTTGTGATTATCCATTCCACGTTGGATTAACAGAAGCAGGAACTTATTTATCGGGCTCAATTAAGTCATCCATAAGTATTGGTAATCTTCTCTCACAAGGGATTGGAGATACAATTAGAGTGTCATTAACAGCAGATCCAGTAGAGGAAATTAAAGTAGGTCACGAGATATTGAAGAGTTTAAATCTAGGTTCTAGGGGTATTAAAATAATTTCCTGCCCTTCTTGTGCTAGACAGGCTTTCCCAGTAATTGATACAGTTCGTGAGCTTGAACGACGATTGTCACATATTAAAGATCCTATAACTCTCTCAATTATTGGCTGTGTTGTAAACGGTCCCGGAGAAGCATTAAATAGTGATATAGGGGTAACCGGCGGAGGAAAGGGGAATAATATGATTTATTTATCAGGCGTTGCTGATCATAAAATAAAAAATCCCGAAATAGTTGATCACGTAGTTAATCTTGTAGAGAAAAAGATTCAATCACTTCATGATTAAGCAAGATGAATTAGAAAAAATTCAAGATAAATACAAAAATCTTGAAAATGAATTAAACCAATCAGTAAATGATAAAGATAAATATGTATCCCTTTCAAAAGAATATGCTGATTTAAAACCTTTATATGATCAAGTTATTTTATACTTAGCTCAACAGTCAGAATTAGAAGAATTAAATGGTGTGATCAATGGTAACGATGCTGAATTAATTGAAATAGCCAAATCTGAAATCAATAATGTTAAAGAAAAATTATTAGTGACTGAAAATGCCTTGAAAGAATTAATGATCCCAAAAGATCCATTGGATCAAAAAAATGTAATTTTAGAAGTCAGGGCTGGCACTGGCGGCAATGAAGCTGCTTTATTTGCTAATGATCTTTTGCGTATGTACCAGCGCTATGCTGAAAATCAGGGATGGAATATTGAATATATTTCCATTTCAGATTCTGAAAAAGGAGGTATTAAAGAAGCTGTCGCAAAAATTTCGGGTAGCAGTGTCTATTCAAAACTTAAGTTTGAGTCTGGTGTGCATCGAGTTCAAAGAGTTCCAGAAACTGAGTCTCAGGGCAGAGTTCATACTTCTGCGGCGAGTGTAGTTGTATTACCCGAAGCTGAGGATCTAGATATTCAAGTCGACGACAAAGATATTAGAGTTGATGTATTTAGATCTAGTGGTGCGGGAGGACAGCATGTTAATACAACTGATAGTGCAGTTAGAATAACTCATCTTCCATCTGGCATCGTCGTACAACAGCAAGATGAAAAATCTCAACATAAGAATAAAGCCAAAGCTATGCTAGTTTTAAAAACAAGATTATATGATTTTGAGCGTAAAAAACAGAACGATGATATAGCGGATAAAAGAAAATCACAGATAGGTTCAGGCGATAGATCTGAAAGGATCAGAACCTATAATTTTCCTCAGGGAAGAGTGACTGACCATCGTATAAATTTAACACTCTACAAACTAGAGCAGATATTAAATTCTTCAGGATTAGAGGAAGTTATAACAAATTTAATACTTGAAGATCAAGGAAGATAATATGCCTTCATTAAATAAGCTTCTATATTCGGAAGACTCTTCTATACCTATTTTAGAAAAAAAAATACTTCTGAAATATGTTCTAAATACTTCCAATGAAGAAATTAATATTAATCATAATAAGCCACTAGATCATATCGCACTAGATCAATATAAGGAACTAATTCAAAGAAGAAAAAAAAGTGAGCCAATTGCATATATAATTAATGAAAAAGATTTTTGGAAAGACTCATTCTTTGTAGATAATTCAGTTTTAATTCCAAGACCTGAGAGCGAAACTATCATTGAAACTGCTATAAAATACTTTCCTGATACAAATCAAAATTTAAAAATATTAGATCTTGGTACAGGATCTGGATGTTTGATAATTTCACTGCTAAGAGAATTCAAAAATAGTAAAGGTGTTGGTGTCGATCTTTATAAAAAAGCCTTAGAAGTAGCAAAGCAGAATAAAAACAGTTTATTTAATGAAAATAGATTAAAATTTTGCAACGCAGATTTTTCCCAATTTAATACAAAAAATTATGATCTTATAGTTTGTAATCCACCATACGTTTCTCCTTCATTGAAAGGTAAACTGCTCAAGGATGTTCAAAATTTTGAGCCTAAAATTGCTCTTTTTGCAAAGGGAAATGGATTAAAGTCTTTTAAAATGATCTTAAATAATCTGACTAAATATGAAAATAAAAAACAATTGATCATTTTTGAAATTGGTTACGATCAATTAAAGCCCCTTAATAAAATGCTAAAAAATACTAATTTTCAGCTTGTTTCTGTTGAAAAAGACATCGCTGATATACCAAGGTGCATTGTCATAAAAAGAAAATAAATAAAAACTTGATTAATCGTAAACTTAACATTAGTTTACATTATCTCAGTTAATAAATTACCTAAAAAAAGATTAGGTTTATATTTCAAAGTGAAAAATAGAAGAAGCCGACCTTTTAAAAGGTCAAATAACAGAAACAATGATAATTTTACCAATGGTAATAATACCAGAGTAAGAGGTAATTTGTCTACGGTTCTTGAAAAGTATAAGGTTTTAGCAAAAGACGCAGCATCATCAGGCGATTACGTCGGTGCGGAAAACTATATGCAGCATGCTGAACATTATAGCAGACTGCTAAATGAGCGCCAAGATCGTTATAACGAGAAAAATAATTCAATAAAAACTAATGAAAAAGAAATTACAAGCGTCGACGAGACCATTGAAACTCTTGATCCTGCAAAGGCTATAGAAGAAGCTAATTCGTAGAGTTTAATACAGATACTTCAGTATTAATTCGGTCTTTTTCAGCAAGAAAAATTTCTAAGCTTTTACCTTTAAGCTGTTTGCCAGAAGGCAATTTCATTTTCATTGGATTAATTCTTTTTCCGTTAAAGATTACTTCATAGTGTAAATGAGGGCCTGTAGACAGCCCCGTATTACCGACATAGCCAATTATTTGTCCTTGCCGAACTTTGACGTTTTTTTGAATACCTGATGCATATTTACTTAGGTGAGAGTAACTAGTTTTATATCCATTGAGATGCTTTATACGAATATATTTTCCTGCTCCTCCATTATTACCAACAAATTCAATATGACCTGTACCTGCAGCCATAATAGGTGTTCCAGTTGGCGCTGCAAAATCAACTCCTTGATGTTTTTTATTGTATCCCAAAATTGGATGTTTTCTCATGCCAAAACCAGAGGATAATCTCGCTCCATTTATTGGTGTTTTCATTAGTGCTTTGGTTGCACTTTTACCATTGCTACTAAAATATTCTACAAATTCATCTCCCTCTGATTGGAATCTAAAAAGCTCATAAGCTTCATCATGAAGAATAATTTCTGAAAAATAGATTGTTCCAGATTTAATATAATTATTTTGAGAGTCTGTATAAATATCAAAATATATTTTTATCTTATTTCCTTTTCTAATATCTCTCTGAAAATCGATGTCAAAGCTATACAACTG
>CACFGR010000048.1 GCA_902565955.1 uncultured Pelagibacteraceae bacterium
ATTCCGACAATTGGCGTAGTTCACGGTTCATCAACTGCAGGTGGCGCTTACCAGACAGGCTTATCAGACTATATAATTGTAGTTAGAGAAAGATCAAAAATATTTTTAGCTGGTCCTCCTTTATTAAGAGCTTCGCTTGGCGAGATTGCTACTGACGAAGAAATTGGTGGAGCAGATTTACATTTTGCAGTTTCCGGACTTGCTGAATATATGGCAAACGATGATGCACATGCAATCGAGATTGCAAGAGATGTAATGAAGAATATTGGGTGGAATAATGATTTCATTTCTACTCAAAAGTCTGAGTATGATGAGCCCGTTTATTCACCTGATGAGTTAACAGGGGTTGTTCCAGTTGATTATAAAACCCCGTATGATTGCCGGGAAGTGATTGCAAGAATTGTTGATGGTTCTGATTTTTTAGAGTTTAAAGAAGGCTGGGGCAAAACCCTCATAACAGGACATGCAACTATTCAAGGTTATAAAGTTGGAATTTTAGCGAACAATGGACCGATATTTTCTGAAAGTGCTAATAAAGCTACTCAATTCATACAAATTTGTTCTCAATCAAATACGCCGCTAATTTTTCTTCAAAATATAACTGGCTTTATGGTGGGCACTAAAGAGGAAGCAAAAGGAATGATAAGACACGGATCAAAGATGATACAGGCGGTTACTAATTGCACCGTTCCTAAAATAACACTTAGGATTGGAGCCTCTTTTGGTGCGGGAGAATATGGAATGGCGGGAAGATCTTATGATCCTAGATTTTTATTCTCATGGCCTAATGCAAAAATGAGTGTGATGGGTGGGGAACAGGCCGCTAGAACAATGGCTCAAGTAGCTCTTGAAGGCGCTGAACGAAAAGGTCAAGATCCCAAAAAAATATATGGAGAGAACCTTGAGATGCTTGAAGGTATGAAACAAAAAATAATCGATCAGTACCGTGAGGAAGGTGAAGCAATATTTTGCTCAGCGAGATTATGGGATGACGGAATTATTGACCCAAAGGATACAAGAAAGATTTTAGGTGAATGCTTAAATATTATCAGCGACGGCGATAAGAGAGAGCTAAAACCAAATACCTTTGGCGTAGCAAGAATGTAATTAATTTTTTCCTGGCAGAATATCAAGATATTTTGAAATAATGCCTAGCATTACTTCATCTGATCCACCGCCAATTGAACCTAAACGTCCATCTCTATACGCTCTTGAAATAGGTGACTCATCCATATAACCCATTCCACCCCAATATTGTAAACATTCGTCGTTAACTTTTCTAGAAAGTCGTGTGGCTTTTAGCTTTGACATTGAAGCCAACTTTGTACAATCACCACCATTTACATGTATCTCAATTCCTTTCCATGTAAGAGCTTTTAAAGCTTCAACTTCCGTCATCAGCTCAGAAAGTTTGTAATGAACAATCTGATTGTCAAGAATAGGCTTGCCAAATGTCTTTCTTTGTCTTGTATAATTAATGGTCTCATTAATAGCTAATTCACAGCCAGTATAGCCAGCAATAGCTGCATAAAGTCTTTCTTCTTGAAACTGCATCATTTGATAAATAAAGCCTTTACCTTCTTCTCCAACTAAATTTTTCTGCGGCACTCTTACATCGTCAAAAAATATTTCAGCAGTATCAGACGAATGCATACCCATTTTTTTTAGTTTACGATTAATTGTGACACCCTTTGCCCTCTTGCCATCTTCCTTAAGAGGCACGCAAATAAGAGATTTATTTAAATGTTTATTCTTATTGTCAGTTTCAGTATTTGCAAGCATACACATCCAGTCTGCTTGAGTGCCATTTGTAATCCACATTTTTGATCCATTGATTACGTAATCATCACCATCCTTAACTGCATGAGTTTTTATAGCAGCTACATCAGAACCAGCACTTGGCTCAGAGACACCAAGACAAGAAACAAGATCTCCAGTAATAGATGGTTTTAAAAATTCATTGCATATCTCCTCACTGCCGAAGCGCGCCAATGCCGGAGTTGACATATCTGTCTGTACACCAATAGCCATTGGAACACCACCACACTTAATATGTGCCAATGCCTCATTAAGAACCGCTCCATATGAGTAATCTAACCCTGATCCACCGTACTTTTCAGGTTTAGTTACTCCAAGAAATCCTTGATCACCTAATTTTTTGAATAGCTCATGAGCTGGGAAAATTTCATTTTTTTCCCACTCGTCTACATAGGGGTTAATCTCATCTTCAACAAATTTTAGAGCTGATCTCTTTAATTCTTCGTGTTCTGTTGTTAATTCCATTTTATTATATATAGCATTTTATTTACAAAGGTCACCCTCTAGAATTCAACTAATTGTCACACACTAAAATAGTTTTTATATTCAATTGGGTGAGGAGAGTGTTCTAGATCATATACATCTTCCATTTTTAGGTCTATATATGCATCAATTTGGTCATCAGTGAAAACTCCACCTTCAGTTAAAAAAGCTCTATCTTCGTCAACCGCCTCAAGTGCCTCTCTAAGAGAACCGCAAACAGTTGGCAATTTTTTAACCTCTTCCTCTGGTAATTCATAAAGATCTTCATCGGCAGCATTTCCTGGGTCAATTTTATTTTTTATACCGTCCATGCCTGCCATTAGCATTGCTGAAAATGCCAAATAAGGATTTGCCGAAGGATCTGGAAACCTTACTTCAACTCTTTTTCCTTTCGGATTATCTGAAACAGGTATCCGACACGAGGCAGATCTGTTTCTTGCTGAGTATACAAGTATTACAGGAGCCTCAAACCCTGGTATCAGTCTCTTATAACTGTTTGTGCTAGCATTCGTAAACGCATTAAGTGCCCTTCCATGTTTTATGACCCCACCAATGTAGTGCAATGCCATCTCGGATAAACCTGCATATTTATCTCCTGCAAATAGAGGTTCACCATTTTTCCATATGGATTGGTGTGTATGCATTCCAGTTCCATTATCACCTTTAACTGGTTTAGGCATGAATGTAGCAGTTTTACCAAATGCATTAGCAACCATGTGTACACCATACTTATAAAGCTGCATAGCATCGCCCTGTTTAAGTAAAGTATCAAACTTCAGTCCTAATTCATGTTGACTTGGAGCAACTTCATGATGATGTTTTTCCATCTTCAGTCCTAAATTTTTTAATTCTTCAAGAAATTCTGTTCTTATATCTTGTGCGCTATCAACAGGCGGTACAGGAAAATATCCTCCTTTAACACCCGGTCTGTGTGCTAAGTTGCCACTTTCATAAGAGCGTCCAGAATTATATGGACCTTCAGTACTATCAATTTCAAACATTGATTTGTTCATATCAACTTGAAATTTTACATCATCAAATATAAAAAACTCTGCTTCTGGGCCCATATATATAGTATCGCCAATTCCACTTGCTTTGACATACTCTTCTGCTTTTCTTGCAGTTCCTCTAGGATCTCTCTCATATGGTTCCTTTGACACTGCATCGAGAACATCACAAAATACAATTAATGTTGGTTGGGCTGTAAAAGGATCCATTACCGTTGTGGTTAAGTCCGGTTTTAGAACCATGTCTGACTCATTTATAGCTTTCCAGCCAGATATAGAGGATCCATCAAAGAAGACTCCGCTGTTTAGGAGATCATCGTCTACTACTGTACCGTCCATCGTTAAATGTTGAAGTTTGCCTTTTGGATCAGTAAATCTCATATCGAGATACTTGACTTCACCATTTTTAAATTTTTTTAGTACTTCATTCGCAGTACCCATATGATCCCCTAATTATGGAATTTATTTAGTCAAAGTCCCAACTATATGTGATACAATTTTGTATGGATCAGCATTCGATGCTGGCCTTCTATCTTCAAGATACCCATTCCAATTATGTTCAACAGTATAAACTGGAATACGTATACTAGCACCTCTATCACTTACACCATAAGAAAATTTATCGATACTTTGTGTCTCGTGAAGTCCAGTAAGCCTCATATTATTGTCAGATCCATAAGCTGCAATACCTTCTTCATGAACTTTTCCAAGTTTGTCGCACATTGATGTAAATAATTCTTCTGATCCAGAAGATCTCATTTGTTCATTAGAAAAATTAGTGTGCATACCAGAACCGTTCCAATCACCAGTTTTTGGTTTTGGGTGAAAGTTCACTCCAACACCGTGTTCCTCAGCAGTTTTCATGAGTAAATATCGGCTTACCCATAAATCATCAGCTGCTTTAATACCTTTTCCAAAGCATTGATATT
>CACFGR010000049.1 GCA_902565955.1 uncultured Pelagibacteraceae bacterium
AGAGTAACTACCTCCCAGTGTGTAACAAGCCATACATTATTTCGAGAAGAAACTCGCTGGCCTGGTTACTATTATCGTGGTGATCATATGAAAATTGATGATGCAAATTGGCATTGTTTGACAGTCTCTCAAAGAGACAGGGAATCAGGTGAATTCACCATGAATAAGGCGCCAATGCATAACCTTATTGATTAAATGGATCTTCTCCAGAAATCAGATAAAGAAATTCTAGAAATTGCTTCACCCTTATGGGAAAATTTGATTAATTGTTCAAATACTCAGGATTACTTTGGATTTACCAGAGATTTTTCAGCACGAATGCTCTTTGGTGCAAATGAAATTGAACTTGCAAAGCAATGGACAAATAATCAAGTCATAACAAATTTAAAACAGGAGAATGAATTTCTTGGATGCATAAGAAGAGACGATCACGTTACGGTGTTATTCAAACAAAAAAGCACTATTTCAAGCGGTGATTATCTTGGTAGACTTGTTTTGGGAGTGGAGGATGGAGATATAAAAATATTTGGAGCAACAATATTTTAAGCTAATTCTTCATTATCCCTCATATTTTTTCGAATTTTTGTAGCTGAAATTTTATGGATTTCCTCACCGAGGTCGTGCTCAGTAAATGTATAACCTACTCCTCTTCCATATGAAATATCAGTTATATTTGGTACTTTTATTACAATAAACTCTCTCTCATTTTGAAAGCCCTCTAATTCAAGACTATTAATGATACGTTTTTTTACATCATCGAACTCAAATGGGTTATCTGACTGACCATCAACTCCAGCGTCAACTCCTGAAACATCTCTAAACATAATACAAACTTGCCCTGATAACTTTAACGCTTTCTTAAATAATTCAGTATGCCCTTTATGCCATGGTTGCCATCTCCCGAGCATTTGTGACGTCGGTTTTTTCCAATTAAACATTATTTATTTCTTCTGCAATCATTTTGATTTCATTATCATCCAAGAAAGATGTAATTATTTTATTTGCGTTTTCAGGAGGTTCAAACATTTTGGTCGTATCTTTAAAAGCTTGAGACGCCTCTAACTTATCTATTTCAAAAGTAAGATTTTTAGAATTTTTCAATTCCTCCTTTTTTTGACTTACAACTCTTCCTTCTTTTATGGTGTTTAACCATATCAAATAATCAGGCTTAAATTCATCCCTTGATATTTGAGTAGGTGCGACAAAATCACAAATTACATTACGGCCATTTTCACTCTCAAAATCAGCAAGGTTTTTCATTCTTTTAGCTTGTCTTGTACGTCCATCTTTTGAAAAGTCCCAATCATTGGATGCTGTTCTTACAACATCAGCGTTATACCATGCGCAATTGTCTATATTTTTTAAAAGTCTTTCAGCAAGCCAGGTTTTACCTGATCCTGGCAAACCACAAATTAATATTTTCATTTGATTTCTTTTAATCCGTTATTGTATAAGAAATCGAAGGAGATCCATTCTCACAATAGCAAATCTCGTCAGCTGCAGCGCCACTTCCATCGTTTGTACCATCAACAACACCACAATATAATGAGTCAGTAACATCAATGGTCATTGTAAATACCGGAAACTTGCCTTTTTCAACTGTGTAAGCTGATGACAAAGCATAAACCATAGTTATTTCATCACCAGACTCATTTGCATTTCCAAGCCAAAGCATGCTATTTGAAGGTGTGGCATAGCTCCAATAAAAATAATATGGGCTTTCGCCGTCTTTGGCTAAACTAGTTCCCTCAAAGCCCGCGAAATATGCTCTACCCATATCTTCTAAGGCTTGATCAGTAGTATTTGCTGTTCCTATTGAGGCATTTCCTTGAAAAGTCTCATTTCCTGGCGCTGTCAACATCGTAAGAGTCTGAGTTGTAGGAGATTGGCCAGCAACTGCTGCGGCAACAATATCGCCAGAGTTTGTATTTGCGCTACTTGTTGAACAATGAGTAATATTTGCATTACCAGCATTTGCACCTGTAATAGCTACGGTACCTTTAAGTTTCATATCTCGCTTCATTACAAGCCTAATATAATTGTAAACATGTCCAGGTGTCATTCCGCTTGTTGGACCAAAATCGCATGCCTGTTGACCTGGTTCAACGGCGGCAATGTCACAGAAACCATCATTGGCAGTATAAGTTTTTGTAAAGGTAAAAATATCACCAGAACATTCTCCAGTGGTTGTACTATAAGTATTGCATAATTGCATAACTTGCGGATTGACTGAATATACTGTTGGTGTGCCAAGAACTGCATTAGTCGTTCTCCCTGCATATGCATTTGTGCTTAGCAACGCAAAAATTATTAATATACTTGTAAGAATAGAAGGTTTATACATCAGCTGCCTCTAGTAACAACTGCTCCACCACCAGAGCGTTGTGTTATTATATTGTTTGTTCTTCGTACTTTATTTAGCATTTTGTCTTTAATATTAACCACAGGAAAAGCGTAACTTGTTATACCGTGTGTAGCTAAAGTTGGCGTTAAATGATTTTGAGGCCATTTAAAAGTAATATTATAAAAATCTTCATCGTCAGAATTGTTGTCTATGTCATTTTTACCGTATTCAAATAGGATTCCCCTTATAAGATTGGCTTCAAGAGAAATTCTGTTTCCCTCTAAATCTGTTCCTGAACTATCCCAGCTATAACCGTTGTAAATAATATTAGCCCATGGAAGATAAGGTAATTGACCAACTGCAGCAAAATCATAACCATTGACAACTTCTTCAACTAAAGTAGTTGACCCTGAGGTGTAGTTAATGCTGTCAGAAATTCTGTCATAAAAATTAACGTATAGTTGAAAATTACTTGCAAGCAATTCTGCCCCAATACTTCCTCTCTGGTGCCCCTCATCGAATTCATAATCATGGAAAATATTTGCACCAAGGATAAAATTATAGTCGTCAATCAGTGTCCTGAATCCAAGCCCCGCATTTAATACTGTTCTTTCATCGCCGTTTGCAAAAGGCTCATGATTACTAATTCTGACTTGAGTAAAATATAAATGTTCATTTTGCAATGAGGAATATGGATTGTGAGCTAATGCTCTGACCGCTAGTAATGAAAATTTTATATCGTAATTGTCTTGCTCAGATATTGTTACTTCAGTATCACCTTCACCTGGGATTAAATTTGATATCTGTTCACCAAGACTTGAAAGTCCTTGATTGAATTTCTTGTTTAGTAACTCATCAACTGTATCATTCGCGTGCAACATATTTCCAGCAAGAAAAAAAGATAATGCTAATATAAAAATGTGAAATTTTTTCATGTTCGTTAAGTTATCATAATATCCTTTAGGGAGATACTTATTGTTTTTAGACTATCTTTCTTGAAAAGATTGTCCCATTCCACCGATAAATGGGGATAACAGGTAATTAGCGACTGTTCTTTCGCCTATATGAATACTGGCAAGCACTTTAACTCCAGGAACTAGTTGATAGATCCTGTCCTTACTTTCAAAATAATTACGATCTGTTTCTATAAGTATCTTATAAAAAACTATTCTTTTATCTTCTTCATCCTCTTCAGTATCAGGACTAATTTGCGTTACGATACCATCAATTTGTCCAAAGTTTACCGAGTCAGCTGAAGATAATTTAATGACAGCTGATTGGCCAGGTTTAACAAAACCAATATCGCTATTCGGAAGCCGTGCTTCAACTATTAAGCTGTCTTTAGTAGGTACAATGTCCAAAATAGCTCCTCCTGGTTTTATCACGCCACCCTCAGTAACAAAAAATAGGTTCTTAACGACTCCATCGACTGGGGCAGTTATTACAGTTCTGTTCAAGTTATCCTCTAATTTCTTCATTGTTTCCTCTGATTGCGATAACTCTCTTTGTGCCATCTGCAACTCATCTC
>CACFGR010000050.1 GCA_902565955.1 uncultured Pelagibacteraceae bacterium
CGTGACTCATCAGTAATTTCTGGGTCAGCACAACTTTCTTGAAGGCCGAATGTTTCGGCGTGATCAGTGACAGCTGCAAAGTCAAGTGGTCTTGAAATTTGCATTGTTTCGCCAAACATATTCTGCATTGGTTCACCTTTTGCAAAATTATAAGTCTCTTCTAGGCCGTAACGATTTCCAAAAATATATGAGTCGAATGATAAACTGGAGTGAACATGAAGATCACCAAAGTATACATTTTTATTTTTACTTGGCTTTTTAAACTCAAATGGTTCAAAAACGGTTTGCTTAGTAATATTCTCTCTTTGCTCTTTTGCCTCTTCGGATAGTTTTTGAATATCTTCCTTTGATAAGACAGGTACATTGTATAAATTGTATAAATAAAGAGAACCAATTAAAATCAAAAAACCTAATGTACTGAGTAGAATAATCCAATGAATTTTTCTCATAATATCTAGTCATAGACAATATAAGGGTATAAAATTTTTACAAGCATGTCAGAAGGATATATTTTAAAAAAAACTGAAAAATCTCTACCTTTAAATTGGTATTTCAATCAAAAGCAATTTGATAGAGAGATTTCAAAAGTTTTGTCTAAAGAGTGGTTATATGTTTGCCACGTGGATACTCTATCAAAACCTTTATCTTTTCACACAGTTGAAATTAGCAAATTTAATATAGTTATTGTTCGTGATAAAGAAGGAGAAATAAATGCTTTTTATAATTCATGTAGTCATCGAGGTTCAATTTTAAAAAAAGAAAAAAGTGGCAAACTAAAATCAAATTTACTAGTTTGCCCATACCATCAATGGTCATATAACGCCAGTAATGGAAATTTAGTACGAACTACATC
Organism: uncultured Pelagibacteraceae bacterium; assembly: GCA_902565955.1. Lineage (GTDB taxonomy): Bacteria > Pseudomonadota > Alphaproteobacteria > Pelagibacterales > AG-422-B15 > CACNXQ01. The sequence goes on from CACFGR010000050.1 coordinate 854, forward strand.
TATTATTGATCCTAAAAATTTTAGAAAAGATGAAAATTGTCTAACAAAAGTAAAAATTAAAGTTTGGAATGGGTTAGTTTTTATTAACATGAATAAAAACGCTAAATGGAATGCAAAAAAAGTATTTCCAGATTACAGTGATGCTTTTTCTCAATTGAATGTCAGTGACTACCAAATTGGCCATACCTGGAAGAAAAAAATAAAGTGTAATTGGAAAATATTTTGGGAAAATTATAGTGAATGTTTACATTGTCCCAATCTTCATCCTGAACTATCTGACCTAGTCCCTATTTATGGAAGAAGGTTAGTAGATATTAAAGATGATCCAAACTGGAAACGTTTTACTCATCATGATGATCCAAAGTATAAAGGTGGAATGAAAAAAGGTACTGAAACTTGGTCAATGAATGGAAGCGCGCAAGGTCATCGAGTGGAGTACTTGGAAAATCAAACCGATTTTCCTGGTTACATTTACATGACTACTTGGCCTTCTATGTTTTTAGCAATATTTACTGATCATATAAGAATGGTTCGTATTCTTCCTTTATCAGAGGAACTTACAGAAGTTACAGCAGAGTGGGTATTTAGAAAAGAAACTCTTAAAGATAAAAAATATTCAATGAAAAATGTTGTTGATTTTGCTGTATTAGTCATGAAACAAGATGCAGAAGCTTGCGAACTAAATCAAAAAGGCATACATAATCCAACAAGAAAAAACGGAACATTAATGCCTGAAGAGTATGAAATTAAAAGGTTTCACAGCTGGCTAAGAAAAAAATTATAAATTATTCCACATGAATTCAGTTACACAAAATTATGAGAAGGAAATGCTTGAGTGGCGACATGATTTTCATGCGCATCCTGAGCTAAATTTTGACTTAGATATAACCTCATCAAAAGTTGCAGATATTTTAAAGAGTTTTGGACTGGAAGTACATGAAGGTATAGGTAAGACTGGAATTGTTGCTGTTCTCAAAAATGGAAATAGCAATAAAAGTATTGGTATTCGCGCAGATATGGATGCTTTACCAGTAACAGAAGAAAATAACTGCACGTATAAGTCTACTCACGAGGGTAAAATGCATGCATGCGGTCACGATGGTCATACAGCAATGGCTCTAGGTGCTGCTAAGTATCTATGTAATACAAAAAATTTTAATGGAACTGTTTATTTTATTTTTCAACCTGATGAAGAAAAAACTCAGGGAGCCCAAGCAATGATAGATGATGGGTTATTTGAAAAGTTCCCAATGGATGAGGTGTATGCTTTTCATAATTTGCCCGGCATGGAACTTGGAACTTTTGCTACAAGAGCAGGAACTATCACTGCAAGTGAAAGCTTATTTAAAATTGAATTGAGAGGTCAGGGAGGTCATTCAGCCTTACCACACATGGGTGTTGATACTATTACAGTAGGAACTCAAATAATAACGGCCCTTCAATCAATTGTTTCAAGAAAACTAAACCCAGCTATGAATGGCGTTGTTTCAGTCACAAAATTTGAGTCTGATGGAAATGAAAACATACTACCCGGTCATTCTATCATTTCAGGAGATGCACGTGCGCTGTCACCAGAAGCTAATCTAATTATTGAACGCAGTATGAAAGATATTGTTGAAGGAACGGCGAAAGCACACGGTATTGATTGTGATTTTGACTACCTAACACGAACAAACATGACAATTAATTCCAAAGATCAAGCAGCTTTTGCAAGTAAGGTTGCTGCTGACCTATTTGGAGAGGATAAAGTAGATGGAAATTGTGATCCAAAATTATTTTCCGAGGATTTTGCCCAGATGCTAATGGTTAAGTCTGGATGCTATATTTTAATTGGAAATGGAACAGAAGGAACGCATGGACAATCTTTACATTCTTCAAATTATGATTTTAACGACAAGCTTCTTGTCATTGGTTCATCATTTTGGTCTAAACTTGTTGAAGAAAGACTTAATGATTAATGATATTTTCTAAAAGTGAGTATATTGAAAGACTAAATAAAGCAAAAAAATCAATGCAAGAAAAGGGTATTGATTTATTAATCTCTCAAGATACAGCAAACATAAATTACCTTACCGGTTATGATGCATGGTCTTTTTATTATGCTCAATGTGTAATTATACATATAGACTCAGATGAACCTTTACTTTTCGTACGTGATCAAGATGCTGGAGGGGCATTCCTTCAAAACTGCTGGTCACAAGAAAATATAATTGTTTACGCCGAAAAATATATACATACATGGCCAAATCATCCTTATGATTATTTGATTGAAATAATTAAAAACAAAAATTGGGACAAACTTTCAATTGGACTTGAAATGGACAGCCATTATTTCACGGCATTTTGTTATAAAAAATTATTAGACGGGCTTCCTGATGCCACACTGAAAGATTGTGAGCGCCTTGTGAATTGGGTACGATTTGTGAAATCAGATGCAGAAATTGATCTAATGAAAAACGCCGCTTTAATTACTGATAAATCAATGCAAACTGCAATTGATGTTATCAATCCAGGTGTTAGACAATGTGATGCAGTTGGAGAGATACAAAAAGCAATGTTTTATGGAACTCCAGAGTATGGAGGAGAATATTCAAGTATAGCAACTTTACTTCCAACTGGAGCTGGGACTTCTGCCTCACATCTAACAGCTACGCAGGAAAGATTTGTTAAAGGCGAAGCAACAATAATTGAAATTGCCGGTGTTTATAAAAGGTATCATGCACCACTTGCAAGAACAGTTCTGCTTGGAAAAGCAGAACAAAAAAAAATTGACGCCATAAATGCAACTAATGAGGCACTAAATGAGGGTATATC
>CACFGR010000051.1 GCA_902565955.1 uncultured Pelagibacteraceae bacterium
TTTTCGATTTTTTTGTATATTTTCAAATATGTTAATTTAATTCCACTCTGTTTTTTTGTAAATTTAGGTTCACTTCCTTAAAAATTAATCGCTAACGGTCGGAAACACAATTTTTCCCATATTTTCTATTGTTTTCGAATGATTTGAATATATATTTTCGGTGATACTAATACGATTCTAAAATATGGACATAGCGATAGCTGATTATTTGCCAATATTAATTTTTATGTTTGTTGCGTTAGCGATTAGCTGTCTATTTGTTTTGGCAAATTTCTTAGTTGCAGTAAATAACCCTGATCCTGAAAAGAATTCTGCCTATGAGTGCGGATTTGAACAGTTTGGAGACTCTAGGATGAAGTTTGATGTTCGTTTTTATTTAGTCACATTACTTTTTATTATTTTTGACCTCGAAGTCGCGTTCCTATTTCCTTGGGCCGTTACATTTGGAACCTTGGGCTTATTTGGTTTTGTTTCAATGATGGTTTTTCTAGCTATTCTAACAATTGGTTTCATATACGAGTGGAAAAAAGGAGCATTGGAGTGGCAATAAATACAAATATTGAAGAGACAAGTCCAGAACTAGAAAGACTAAAGAAGTTGTATGCTGATAAGGGGTTTGTTGTCACTAGTATCAATAACCTTATTAACTGGGCTCGAACAGGCTCTCTGCATTGGATGACATTTGGATTAGCTTGTTGTGCTGTCGAAATGATGCATGTTGGAACACCGCGCTACGACGTTGAGCGTTTTGGTGCAGCTCCAAGAGCATCACCAAGACATGCAGACGTTCTTATAGTGGCAGGTACTTTGACAAATAAAATGGCAGCGGCATTAAGAAAAGCTTACGATCAGATGCCAGAACCTCGATATGTAATTTCCATGGGAAGCTGTGCGAATGGTGGAGGGTATTATCACTACTCATATTCTGTTGTTAGAGGTTGCGATCGAATAATACCTGTTGATGTTTACGTGCCAGGGTGCCCACCCACAGCAGAAGGCCTGCTTTATGGATTATTGCAGTTACAGAAAAAAATAAGAAGAGAAGGCAACATCAAAAGATAATGAGCGAGCAAATTGAAATGGCCAAAGCTGCCATTGAAAAGAACTGTAGACTGAATGATATAGATGTAAACTTAGGGCAGTTACAACTATCGGTTGACCCAGCAAATCTAATACAGGTTATCGATTTTGTTAAGAATGATCCAAGCTGTGAATTTAAGCAAATTACAGACATTGCTGGAGTAGATTTTCCAGAAAATGAAAAAAGATTTGAAGTTATTTATCATTTTCTCAGTTTTGGGTTCAATTTAAGGTTAAGAGTAAAAACTCAGATAAGTGAAGCGGAGTCTTTGCCTAGCATAACATCAATCTTTCCTGCGGCTAATTGGTTTGAGAGAGAAGCATTTGACATGTATGGAGTAACTTTCACAGATCATCCTGATTTGAGAAGAATTTTAACTGATTACGGTTTTGAGGGATATCCTCTACGTAAAGATTTTCCATTAACAGGTAATGTCGAAATCAGATATGACGAAATTGACAAAAAAATAGTTCACGAGCCTGTTAAGCTTCAACAAGATTTTAGAAATTTTGACATTCAAAGTCCCTGGGAAGGAACAAAGTATTTAGATAAGGAAGTAAAAGAAAGTGAGTAATAATAAAACTGTAACTGTTAATTTTGGACCAGTACACCCTGCAGCACACGGAGTTTTAAGACTCATTCTTGATCTAGATGGAGAAATTGTAGAAAGGGCTGACCCGCACATCGGGCTTTTACACAGAGGCACTGAAAAATTAATCGAACACAAAACTTATCTTCAAGCTATACCATATTTTGATAGACTGGATTATGTCGCGCCTATGAACCAGGAGCATGCCTTTGCATTAGCAATAGAAAAATTGCTTAATGTAGAAGTACCGTTGAGAGGACAATATATTAGGGTTTTATTTGCTGAAATTGGACGTCTCTTAAGCCACCTACTAAATGTTACCACTACAGCAATGGATGTGGGAGCCATGACCCCAATCACATGGGGTTTTGACGAAAGAGAAAAGCTATTAGATTTTTACGAAGAAGTATCTGGATCTAGATTTCATGCAGCTTATTTTCGAGCAGGTGGTGTTCATCAAGATTTACCAGATGGATTAACTGATAAGATATTTAATTTTTGTAATAATTTTCCAAAAGCGATTGATGATATTGAAAGCATGTTGACTGAAAATAGAATATTTAAACAACGAAATGTAAATATTGGTAAAGTATCAAAGGAAGATGCCGTTGATCGTGGCTTTAGTGGATTCATATTAAGAGCATGCGGTGTACCATGGGATTTAAGAAAGTCCCAACCGTATGATTGTTACGATAAACTTGAATTCAAAATTCCAGTTGGTCAAAACGGTGATTGTTATGACCGTTATCTATGTCAGATTGAAGAAATGAGAGAAAGTACAAAAATCATGCTTCAATGTCTTGATCAGATGCCTAAAGGAGAAGTCATCAACAGAGATTCCAAAATTGCAGCGCCCAAAAGGGAGGATATGAAACAATCAATGGAAGCCATAATTCACCATTTTAAATTTTTTACTGAAGGCTTTCATGTACCTGAAGGAGAAATCTATTCAGCCGTTGAAGCTCCTAAAGGTGAATTTGGGGTATATTTAATTTCCGATGGAACCAGCAGACCTTATAGATGTAAAATTAGAGCCCCTGGATTTGCTCACTTGCAAGCATTTGATTTGCTTTCAAAAGGCCATCTTCTAGCAGATGTCCCTGCAATTCTTGGATCAATTGCAATAGTTTTTGGTGAGGTTGATAGATGAGCAATCAAAAAAATACCTTTGTGTTTAATAAGGAAAATGAAATTAGGGCAAAAGAAATTCTTCTTAAATATCCAACTGATAGAAGGCAAAGCGCAATCATGCCTTTGCTTGATTTAGCGCAAAGACAAAATGAAAACTGGTTGAGCAGGGATATAGTTGAGTATGTAGCGGATTACTTAGAAATGCCTTTTATCAAGGCTTGGGAAGTGGTTACTTTTTATTCAATGTATTACACAAAATACAATGGAAAATATTTAGTACAAGTTTGTGGAACAACACCTTGTTGGTTAAGAGGTTCAGATCAAGTTATAAAAGCGTGTAAAGAAGTTATTTCACCAGAACCAAATACAGTCTCAAGTGATGGTTTATTTTCATGGATGCAAGTTGAGTGTCTTGGTGCTTGTGTGAATGCTCCACTTGTTCAAATCAATGATGATTATTATGAAGATTTGACTTACGATACAACGAAAAACGTTTTGCAATCTCTTATAGATGGATCGCCGCTGAGTATAGGTTCACAAAGTGGCCGTAAAAGTTCAAAGGCAGTGTCATAATGTTAAAAGAAAAAGATAAAATATTTACTAATTTATTTGGCGATGAGCCTTTTCATTTAAAAAATGCACAGGCAAGAGGTGATTGGGATAATACAAAAGAACTTATTAAAAAAGGAAGAGAATGGATAATTGATGAGATGAAAAAATCTGAGTTAAGGGGAAGAGGAGGTGCAGGTTTCCCTACCGGATTAAAATGG
>CACFGR010000052.1 GCA_902565955.1 uncultured Pelagibacteraceae bacterium
TTTCTTTAGAAGAGTTACTTAAAAAAGAAGATTTTGAAATTCACACGTATGCTGATGGTCAATCTGCATTAAATGGAATGTTTAGATATCCTCCAGCACTTGCAGTCATCGATATAAAAATGCCGCGCATGGATGGTTATGAGCTTTTTAGAAAGATAAGAGAAAAATTAAAAATACCTGTTATTTTTCTTACTTCAAAAGATCAAGAGGCTGATAAGTTGAAAGGTTTAATGCAGGGTGTCGATGGTTATGTCACAAAAGGAGGTAATTTTTCTAAGGAAATTTTAATTGAAACGATTAAAAATACTCTTAATAGAGTAAAAATTGACTCCGATAGCAAGAATGTAAATGAAATAATTCTACATGGTAATTTGAGACTGGACTGCCTAAGACATTCTTGTGAGTGGAAAGAAGTTCAACTCGATGAAGATTTAACTACAACAGAGTTTAAGATAATAAAAGAATTAGTTGAAAGGCCAGGTATTGTGAAGTCCAGAGACCGGCTGATGGAAATAGCGTACAATGATGAACTTGATGTAGATGATAGGACAATCGATAGCCATATAAAAAGGATTAGAAAAAAATTTCGAAAAATAGATCCAGAGTTTAATGCTATTCACACATTGTATGGTTCAGGATATCAATGGAAATAAAATATATTTCTGTTTAAAATAAAAGAGTTGAATAGTTTATTAAAAAAATATTTATCTTACAATTTACTAGGACTAGTTCTACTAGCTATAGCAACTACATTATTAATAGTTGTTTTAAATAACTACCAATTGAATAAGAGACTTAAGGAAATCGATAATCAAAATTTAATAATCTTTAATTTTTTAAATTCGTCAAATTTTCTTAGAAATAATGACTCTCAAAGTATATACGATGCTATTTTATCTAAGCTTGAGATTAAAAATTTATCTATATTAATCTTAGATAATGAAGGAAATGTGGTTATTGACACTAAAGGATATGATGTCGCTTCAGGTAGCATTAATCCAAGTCCGCTTATTGAGATTGAAAAGCTTGGTGAATATCCCAATAATGAAAAAATTTTGAATTCAGATAAAAAAGCTACAGAGATTAGAGAATTTCTTAACAATGAAATTTTTATTGAAAAACATAATAATTCAAAAATAGGAATTAAAAGCAGTTTTTCCATCCAACAGGAAAATAAAAAATTAGAACTATTTTCAATTTTACCTGTGAGTCTAAATGATGATGTCTTTCATATAGTTGCTTATGAAGATAATACTGAAATTCAAAGAATTAATAATCAAATAAGGTTTAATGTACTTTTGGCTGGTCTAGCAATTGCATTTAGTCTTATTCTTTTTTCTTTTTTTTTAAATTTCATAATTCTTAAGCCAATAAAAAAATTAGCAAAAGCTGCTGAAAATGTAGATGCAGATGTTAAATCTAAACCCTTAATTACTGTTCTTGATAAGAGAGAAGATGAAATTGGTCAACTGTCAAAAATTATTAATACAATGCTTAAAAACTTATATCAAAAAATAGACAACGCAGAAAATAATTCGGCTGACTTAATGCATGAGATAAGAAATCCGCTTGCATCTATAAGAATGGCTACCGACGTAATCAATGATAAATTAGACGATGATCAAAAAAAATTTCTTGATTTGATTTTAAGTGATATTTCTAGAATTGAAAATATTATCACTGACTATTCATCAATGATAAAAGATGAAGTGAATTTATACAAAAGTCAGTCAAACATATTCAATATTAGAGAACTTTTAGATGACTTAATTAATAATTATAAAGAAAATTTTTCTAACAAATTAAACATAAAATTTATTGCTAATGAAAATCAAAATCTTTCAGTAAATGGGCAAAAATCTTTTCTTTATCAAGCTTTTGATAATATTATAATGAACGCTGTTTCATTTTCTCCATCAAATGGAATTATAGAAATTGTATTATCGTCAACTGCAAACTATTTAAGTGTTTCAATTTCTGACGAGGGCCCTGGAATTAAGGATCCAAATATAAAAAGAATTTTTGAAAGGTTTTATTCTTTCAGAGACAATCAAAGTAATCAAGTTCACTCAGGTTTAGGTTTGAGTATTGCTAAGCAAATCATAGATGCACATGATGGGTATATATCTGCAGACAACCTCACAGAAGGTGGAAATATAATAGGCGCTAAGTTTATTGTTAATTTACCATTGGCAGATTAGACGAAATATTAAGATTGATTAATGCTCTATATAACCTATATTTTATGAAATATGGCAAACGAAGATTACAAAATAGCTGATATAAATCTTGCTGATTTTGGCAGGAAAGAGATTTCACTTGCTGAAACTGAAATGCCAGGATTAATGGCATTAAGAAGTGAATATAAAGGAAAAAAACCACTTGATGGCGCAAGAATTCTTGGTTGTCTGCACATGACCATTCAAACTGCTGTACTAATTGAAACATTGGTAGAATTAGGTGCGGATGTAAGATGGTCATCCTGTAATATTTTTTCTACGCAAGATCATGCGGCAGCTGCAATAGCCAAAGCAGGTATTCCAGTTTATGCCTGGAAAGGTGAAACAGAAGAAGAATATTGGTGGTGCGTAAGACAAACAATCGAAGGTAAAGAGGGTTGGAAGCCAAATATGATTCTTGACGATGGTGGCGATCTCACAAGCTTAATGCATAAAGAATATAACGACCTATTGAAAGAAGTAAAAGGGCTCTCTGAAGAAACAACAACAGGCGTACTTGCTTTAAAAAAAATGGAGAACGATGGAACTTTAATGGTGCCAGCCATTAATGTGAACGACTCAGTTACTAAATCTAAATTTGATAATCTTTATGGATGTAGAGAAAGTTTAGTTGATGGGATTAAAAGAGCAACTGATGTTATGATGTCAGGAAAAGTTGCCATCGTCGCTGGTTTTGGCGATGTTGGTAAGGGCAGTGCAGCGTCATTACGTCAAAGTGGTGCAAGAGTAATGGTTACCGAGACGGACCCAATTTGCGCATTACAGGCGGCTATGGAAGGCTATGAAGTTGTATTGATGGATGAAATGATCAAAGAAGCAGATATAGTTGTCACTGCTACCGGAAATAAAGATATTGTAACTGCAGATCATATGAGAGATATGAAAGATAGAGCAATTTTATGCAACATAGGTCACTTCGATAATGAAATTCAAGTTGATGCACTTAGAAATTACAAATGGGATGAGATCAAGCCACAAGTGCACGAAATCACATTACCTGATGAAAAAAGAATTATTTTATTAGCTGAGGGAAGACTTGTTAATTTAGGTTGTGCTACTGGCCATCCAAGCTTTGTAATGAGCGCATCATTTACAAATCAGGTAACAGCACAAATCGAATTATGGAATAATTCTGAAAATTATGAAAAAAAAGTTTATGTACTACCAAAGCATTTGGACGAAAAGGTTGCACGACTGCATTTGGAAAAGGTAGGGGCTAAACTTACACAATTATCAAAGGATCAAGCTGACTATATTAGTGTAACTCC
>CACFGR010000053.1 GCA_902565955.1 uncultured Pelagibacteraceae bacterium
TTTTCAGTAGTTAAGGATATTTATAAATCCGATTTATATAAACTGTCCGAATGGAGAAACGATAATCTTCCATCATTTTCAGCTATTAAAGCAAAGGAAGTTATTCCTAAAAATATAATTACAAAAGAGCCCACTGCTGAACTTAAAGAGGATCAGAAAGATAGCGACTCCCTTCCGCCCTATGATGTCTTGGATAAAATTTTGTACTTACTTGTTGAAAAAGAAAGTTCAATTAACGAGATCATTTCGAAAGGTTATGAGCCAAGCTTAGTTACAAAAGTTCAGAATTTGCTCTATAATTCTGAATATAAAAGACGACAAGCAGCTCCAGGTGTAAAAATTTCAGAGAGAAATTTTGGATATGACAGACGATACCCAATAACAAATGCATTCAGGGATAAGGAAAAATAGATGACAACGATAACAAGATTTGCCCCAAGTCCAACAGGATTATTGCACTTGGGTAATATCAGAACAGCCCTCATAAATTGGTTGTATGCTAAAAATAGTGGTGGAAAATTTATTCTTCGAATTGATGATACCGATCAAGAGAGGTCAAAAGATGAATACATTTCCCAAATAAAATATGATTTGGAGTGGCTGGGAATTGATTACGACGAGACTTTTAATCAATCTTCTAGATTTGAAAGATATAAAGAGCAATTCGAAAAATTAAAATCTGATGGCAGGATATATGCTTGCTATGAAACCCCTGAGGAACTTGAGAGAAAAAGAAAGCTTCAGATGGCTGCCGGTGGAAAGCAAGTGTATGACCGTTCCGCATTAAAATTAACGGAACAACAAATAAAAGATTATGAGAATGATGGAAGAAAACCCCATTGGCGATTTCTTCTTCAAACGGAACGCATGAAATGGAATGATTTATTAAAGGGTGAAATTGATATTGATTTAACAAGCCTATCAGATCCAGTTTTATTTCGAGAAGACGGTGTTCCACTTTATACATTCAGTTCTGCCGTAGATGATATTGATTACAATATTACTAATGTAATTAGAGGGGATGATCACACTAGCAATACCGCTGTACAAATTGAAATCATAAATGCATTGAATAAAAATAAAATTTCATTTGCACATCATGCCCTATTAAAGGCATCAACAGGAGACAAACTATCAAAAAGAGACAATGTAATATCAATTGATAGTTTCAGAAAAGATAATATTGAGCCCATCTCAATTCTCAGCTTACTAGCAACGATTGGAACTTCTAATTCAATTGAACTAAAAAGTGGGATAAAGCAAATCATTGAAGAATTTAAACTTGAGACAATTTCAACATCACCAGGACGCATCGAAATTGATGTCCTAAAAGCGCTTAACAAAAAACAAGTCCAAAAATTTGATTATGAGGAAATTCAATCAAGACTTACTGAGATTGATGAAAATGTTGATAAAAAGTTTTGGGATACCATAAAAGGCAATTTGGAAACTGTTGAAGAAATATCTTCTTGGACTGACATTGTATTTAACAGTAAGCCTGCCGAGTCTGATGATAAAGATTATATAAAATTAGCATTAGAGTTAATGCCAGAGGAACCTTGGGATGATGATACTTGGACTAGTTGGACGAATGCCATAAAAGAAAAAACAGGACGCAAGGGAAAAGAATTGTTTCTTCCATTACGAGTAGCGTTCACAGGACTGACACATGGTCCAGAAATGAAGCTTCTCATACAACTAATTGGTAGAGACAAAATTGTTGAGAGGATACAGACTTAAATGCACTTGATGCTTTACGATACATACACCAATTCAAAAAAGAAGTTTGAACCAATTGATCCAAATGATGTGCGAATGTACGTTTGTGGGCCAACTGTTTACGATTATGCGCATGTAGGTAATGCTCGACCAGTTATAGTGTTTGATATTTTATTTCGATTACTCCAAAAAATTTATGGCAGTGAAAATGTAACTTATGTAAGAAATATCACTGACGTTGATGATAAAATTATACATGCAGCAAATGATCAAAATGAAGACATTGGAATACTTACAGAAAAGACAATCAATTATTTTCATGACGATGCGAAATATATTGGTGCTTTAAAACCTACATTTGAGCCAAGAGCAACCGAACATATACCCGAGATGATCGAGTTGATTGAAAAACTCATATCAAAAGAGTTTGCATATGTAGCGGATGGTAATGTTCTTTTTTCTTCAAATAAATTTAAAGAATATGGAAAACTCTCTGGCAAGAATTTAGATGAAATGGTTGCAGGTTCGCGTATAGATGTAGAAAGTTATAAAAAAGAAGAATCTGACTTTGTATTATGGAAACCTTCAAAAGAAGATGAGCCCAGTTGGAAAAGCCCATGGGGAGATGGGAGACCTGGCTGGCACATTGAGTGCTCTGCAATGAGTGAAAAACTTTTAGGGGAAAATTTTGATATTCATGGAGGAGGCCAAGATTTAATATTTCCACATCATGAGAATGAAATTGCTCAAAGTGAGTGTGCAAACAATAACAAATTTGCAAATTATTGGGTTCACAATGGCTTTGTCACTGTCGAAGGTAATAAAATGTCAAAGTCTGATGGTAATTTTGTAACTGTAAATGAGTTAAAAGGCAGTTTCCAAGGGGAAGTTATTAGGCTTACCATGATTTCAACTCACTACAGGCAACCTCTGAATTGGACCAAGGATAACCTCAATGAAAGTAAAAAAACATTAGATAAATGGTACACATTTTTGAGCAATTTTAATGATGATGAATTAAAAGATGCAAATAATGATGATGAAATTATGGAAACATTGTTGGATGATATAAATACACCTAAAGCTATCAGCGTGCTTCATCAAAAATTTAAAGACTGCCAATCAGGTGATAAAGGCTTAATAAGCAATTTTTTATATTCAGCAAATATGCTTGGACTTTTAAATGAAAAACCATCTGAATGGCTTTCCTGGAAAAAGGAAAATTTAAATATTAATACCGCTCAAGTTGAGTTGCTTATTGCTCAAAGAAATGAGGCACGATCAAACAAGAACTTTGATGATGCCGATAGGATCCGAGATGAATTAGAAGAAATGGGAATTATCCTTGAAGATCAAGGTGGTGAAACAACTTGGAAAGTTAAGTAA
>CACFGR010000054.1 GCA_902565955.1 uncultured Pelagibacteraceae bacterium
ATGAAGCAGTAGGAAAAGTTAAAGGCCCGATTTGGGTTGTTAAAGCACAAATTCATGCAGGTGGCAGAGGTAAAGGTGGAGGTGTTAAAGTAGTTTCTTCAAAAGAAGAAGCTGTAAATGAGGCTGAAAAAATGTTTGGTATGAATTTAATAACACCTCAAACAGGCCCAGCAGGAAAAGAAGTAAAACGTATCTACATTGAAAGTGGGTCGGATATTAAAAAAGAATTATACCTTTCTTGTTTATTAGACAGAGCGACAAGCAAAGTTGCCTTTATTGTATCTAAGATGGGAGGTATGGACATTGAAGCAGTTGCAAAAGATACCCCAGAAAATATAACAACTGTTCAAATAGAATCTTCAATAGGCGTTACTGAAAAAGATGTAAATACAATTAGTAAAGCTTTTGAACTCAAAAAAGATCTTGAGGGCCAACTTTCTGATCTTATAAAAAATATGTATAAATTTTTTTTAGAAAAAGATGCTAGTCTTGTTGAAGTTAATCCTTTGATTATAACTGAGACTGACAAACTATTGTGTCTCGATGCTAAAGTTAATTTTGATGATAATGCTTTATACCGCCATCCAGAAATTGAGGAATTAAGGGATGAGAATGAAGAGGATGAATACGAAAGAGAGGCATCAAAATTTGATCTCGCTTATATAAAATTGGATGGGAATATAGGCTGTATGGTCAATGGCGCAGGCTTGGCAATGGCTAGCTTAGATATTATTAAAATGTATGGTGGTGAGCCCGCCAACTTTCTTGATGTTGGTGGTGGAGCTTCTAAAGAAAAGGTTTCGAGTGCATTTAAAATTATTCTTTCTGATAAAGGTGTAAAAGGCATCTTAGTTAATATCTTTGGTGGAATCATGAGATGTGACATCATTGCGGAAGGAATTGTTGCTGCTGCAAAAGAATTAGAAATCTCTGTACCGCTTGTAGTTAGACTTGAAGGTACAAATGTTGATGAAGGTAAAAAAATTCTTGATAATTCAAGTATCGAAATTATTTCTGCCAATGATTTAGATGATGCGGCAAAAAAAATAGTCAAGCTAGTTTAATGTCAGTAATAGTTAATAGAGATACAAAAGTTATTTGTCAGGGTTTCACCGGATCACAAGGTACCTTTCATTCAGAACAGGCAATTAAATATGGTACTAACATGGTTGGTGGAGTTACTCCAAAAAAAGGAGGAACTGAGCATTTAGGGTTACCAGTATTTGATACAGTAAAAGAGGCTAAAGTTAAAACGGATGCAAATGCCACTGTAATTTATGTTCCGCCCCCATTTGCCGCAAAAGCAATTTTAGAAGCAATAGATAGTGAGATGGAGCTAATAGTTTGTATAACAGAGGGAATTCCTGTTATGGATATGCTGGAGGTCAAAGATAAATTAAGATCTTCCAAATCACGACTCATTGGTCCCAATTGTCCGGGAGTCATAACTCCTGATGAGTGTAAGATTGGTATAATGCCAGCGCATATTCATCAAAAGGGAAACGTAGGAATTGTATCTAGGTCTGGAACACTAACTTATGAAGCAGTTTATCAAACAACTGTGGAAGGTCTTGGACAATCCACCTGTATTGGAATAGGTGGCGATCCAGTGAATGGAACAAACTTTATTGATTGTTTAGAACTTTTCTTATCTGATCCGGAAACTGAGTCTATAATCATGATTGGTGAAATTGGTGGATCAGCTGAGGAAGAAGCAGCTGAATTTTTGAGAAAAGAAAAAGTAAAAAAGCCAACCGTTGGATTTATTGCAGGAACATCAGCCCCTCCAGGAAGAAGAATGGGACATGCAGGGGCAATTGTATCTGGAGGGAAAGGTGGAGCGGAAGATAAAATTGAAGCCATGAAGAGCGCTGGGATTCAAATCTCAAATTCTCCAGCAGCTTTAGGGTCAACTTTACTTGAGGTATTAAAGAATCAAAACTAAAATTAATCTGCTTAATGACAAAGTCATCTATAAACGACATTTTTGATAAGACATCTTTCTTGCATGGTGCAAACGTAGTTTATATCGAACAAATGTTCGAAAGATTTCAAAATAATCCCGCTGACATTCCAGATGATTGGAGAACTTTTTTTTCTGGCATTACAGATAACTTAAATCAACAAAATATTCTTCGTGCTAGTTGGGCATCTCAAAATGTAGAAACCAATAATGAAGAAGATATTTTTGAAAATATTAATGAGAGTGAAATCAAAATAGAGTCCCAAACATTAAATAAAGATAATATTGTTACGAGTGAAGCATTTAAAGAACAGGTTTTTGACTCAATAAGGGCAATAAGACTTATCAGAGCTTATAGAGTTAATGGTCATCTCGCATCAAATCTGGATCCACTAAATTTAAAAGAAATTAAAACATATTCTGAACTTGATTATAGAAATTATGGTTTCAAAGAAAATGACCTTGATAAAGAAATTTTTATTGACGGAAGTCTTGGTCTAAACTTTGCTAAACTCAGAAATATTATTGAAATACTAAAGGAAACTTATTGCGGATCTATAGGTGTTGAATTTGTTCATATTCAAGATGCTGATCAAAAGCAATGGGTTCAAGAAAGAATAGAGGAAGTTAGAAATAAAACACAGTTTACCTCAAATGGTAAGAAAGCAATATTCAAACGTTTGCTTGAAGCTGAAATGTTCGAGCAATTCCTTGATAAAAAATTTATAGGCACCAAAAGGTTTGGGCTTGTTGGCAGTGAGTCGACTGTACCAGGCATTGAACAAATAATTAAACAAAGCTGCTTAGCAGGAGTCGAGGACATATATATAGGAACCGCACATCGTGGGAGATTAACCCTTCTTTCATCTGTTATGGAAGTTCCCTTGCGATCAATAATGGCAAAATTTGAGGGTGGAGGAGAGGATCCCAATGAGGTTTTAGGATCTGGGGACGTGAAGTACCATTTAGGGATTTCAAGTGATAGAGAGTTTGATGATAAAAAAATTCATCTTTCTTTGACGCCAAATCCATCGCATTTGGAGGCAG
>CACFGR010000055.1 GCA_902565955.1 uncultured Pelagibacteraceae bacterium
GGTTTCACCACAATGCCTCATTATGGTCGTTCAGCTCCATACTGTACTGAAATAGCAAAAATCATACAGGCGCCGATATTTCATGTTAATGGAGATGATGTTGAAGCAGTCGTACATGTATGTAGACTAGCAGTTGAATTTAGAAATAAATTTAAAACTGACGTTGTAGTAGATATGTTTTGTTATCGTCGATCTGGCCATAATGAAATGGATTTACCAGAATTTACACAGCCGCTAATGTATCAAAAAATTAAATCTCATCCGTCTACTCTTAAAATTTATGAAAAAAAACTTATTGAAGAAGGTGTTTTAACTAATGACGATGTTGAAAATGAAAGATCAATTTACGCCAGTAAATTGAATGAAGAGTTAAAATTTGCAAAGTCATATAAGCCAAATAAAGCTGACTGGCTTGAAGGTTCATGGAAAGGTATAACGGTAGCGTCGATCGATGCAAGAAGAGGTAAAACAGCTATTACTAAAAATGAGCTTTTAAAAATTGGGGAAGAAATACATAACATTCCAGAAAATTTTAACCCGCATAGAAGAATAAAAAAAATTTATGATGATAGATTATCAAGTATACAAACAGGGAATGGAATTGACTGGGCAACTGCTGAATCTCTTGCATTTGCTTCATTGTTATCAGAAGGTTATGGAGTAAGGCTTTCAGGTCAAGACTCGGGCAGAGGCACTTTTAGTCAAAGACATGCAGTTCTTTATGATCAAATAAGCGAGAAAAGATTTGTACCATTGAGACATTTTAGAGAAAAACAAGGATTTTTTGAAATCATTGATAGTTTTTTATCTGAGTATGGTGTTTTAGGTTTCGAATATGGTTATTCACAAGTTGATCCAAAAACTCTAGTGCTTTGGGAGGGTCAATTTGGTGACTTTGCAAACAATGCTCAGACAATAATTGACCAATTTATAACTACTGGTGAGAGAAAATGGTTAAGAATGTCAGGTCTGACATTGCTTTTGCCTCACGGCCATGAAGGTCAGGGGCCTGAACATACAAGTGGAAGATTAGAGAGATTTTTACAAATGTGTGCCGAGGACAATATTCAAGTTGTTAATTGTACTTCACCCGCAAATTATTTTCATGCTCTTAGAAGACAGCTTCATAGAGATTTCAGAAAACCACTAGTTATCATGACACCTAAATCTACATTAAGGCACAAAAAAAATACATCTAGCATTGAAGAATTTACAAATGGATCAACCTTTCATCGAATTTTAAGAAAAGAACTGACATCAGAACAAAAATCAAAAGTAAATAGATTGCTTTTATGTTCTGGAAAAATATATTTTGAGCTTGATGACCATCTTGAAAAATTAAAAAAAGATAATGTACACATTTTAAGATTCGATCAATTGTATCCATTTCCTTATGAAGTTTTAAAAGAAGAAGTGTTACAGTTTCCAAATGCTGAAATATTTTGGGTTCAAGAAGAGCCATCAAATATGGGAGCGTTCAGATTTGTTAAACATCGTATTGAATCAGTATTACAGGGAATAACAGAAAAATATAAAGAATTACTATTTATAGGTAGAAAGGCATCCGCATCTCCTGCTACTGGTATAGCTAATCGTCATGCAGAAAACCAAGCCAATATTATAAAGCTAGCTGTAGAGAGCGATATAAATGAAATTAAAAAACACAAGGATGGCGTAACATTAGTTAAATTTAAACTGCCGATTGAATAATAATCTTAAAGTGTTAAATATTAAATATGTCTGTTGAAATTAAAGTTCCATCTCTCGGAGAAAGCGTTGTAGAAGCAACGGTAGCAAAATGGTATAAGAATGAAGGTGACTCCGTGTCCGTTGATGAACCACTGCTTGAGCTTGAAACAGATAAAGTAACTCTTGAAGTTCCTTCGCCATCAAATGGCTGTATACAAAAAATCAACGCAGTAGAAGGTTCAACTGTTGAAGTTGGTGCAATCTTAGGGTCTATTGATGAAAATGCATCTATAGACCAAAAAGTTAAACAGTCAGAACCAGTAAATGAAAAATCAGTTACGACTCCAGAAAAAATTATTCCTGAGGAAGTTAAGTCTCCAACAAAAGAAGAGATACCAATTCAAATTGATAATTTAAATAATCAAAAATTATCCCCCGCTGTGAGGAAAATTGCTGCTGAAAAGAATATAAATATTAATACTGTAACCTCTTCAAGAGAGGATGGTAGAATTACTAAATCTGACGTCATAAATTATCAAAATATAGAAAAACATGAAAATACTCCTCAAACAATTAGACAAACCGATAAAAGAGAAGAACGAGTGCCCATGTCACGTTTAAGGCAAACCATAGCGAAACGTTTAAAGGATGCTCAGAATAATGCTGCTATGCTCACAACATTTAATGAGGTTGATATGAGTGAGCTTATAAAGACACGTAATGATCATAAATCAGAATTTGAAAAAAAGTATGGCGTGAAATTAGGCTTCATGTCTTTTTTTGTGAAAGCATGTATAACTGCGCTGAAAGATATTCCTGAAGTAAATGCAGAAATTGAAAACAACGACGTCATTTATAAAAATTTTTACAATATTGGTGTTGCTGTTGGAACTGATCAAGGCCTTGTCGTACCCGTTGTTAAAGACGCCGATAAAAAATCTCTTGTTGAAGTAGAAAAAGAAATCTATCAACTAGGACAGAAAGCTCGTTCTGGCCAATTAAGTATTGAAGATATGCAGGGTGGTACATTTACAATTTCCAATGGTGGTGTTTATGGATCTTTAATGTCAACTCCAATATTAAATCCACCTCAATCAGGAATATTGGGAATGCATAAAATAGAAGAAAGACCCATAGCCATTGATGGTGAAATAACAATTAGACCCATGATGTATCTTGCCCTTTCATACGATCATAGAATAGTAGACGGTAAAG
>CACFGR010000056.1 GCA_902565955.1 uncultured Pelagibacteraceae bacterium
TAATAAATTTTTTGAAATATGGTACTACTGTCGCCACTGTCGTTTGCTGCAACATAAATTCACTTACAAGAACTCTATATGGATAATCCTTATGTCGAATATTCATTCTCCAGGGTAGTTCTCTTTGATTTTTTTCATACCACTCAAGTAATTTATTTGAAAAAAATTTGTCTTTACTTGTCATTTTCGTGTTACTTTATTTTTTATGTTTCAAAAGAAATTAAGAGGCCCTCAAATATTATCAAATCTTCTTCCAGAAGAAGCAAAGAAAATTCTTAAATCAAGAGGTTTTTCAGAGTTAGAACTCTTAGCAAATTGGGAGAGAATTGTGGGCAAAAAATTTGCAAAATTAACCGTCCCTTTAAGGCTTAAAATAGGAAAGAGTAGTGAAAAAAATAATGGTAAATTAATTGTTAAAATTGATAGAAGTGTGGCTTTTGCGTTTGAGCACGAGCGAGAGAAAATAATTAAAAAAATTAATCTTTTTTTTGGCTATGAAGTGATCAACAAAGTTGAAATAATACAAGCATCAATTAAAGTTAAAAAAACTATTAAAATCAATAAATTAGAAAGTGATATTAAGAGCCAAAGTAAGAATTATGATGAACTAAAAAAATATCCTGATCTTAGAAGAAACTTTGAAAAAATCGCTTCAAAAATTTTAAAGTCCTAATTCAAACAAAATTTTCTGCTACTCCAACAGAGTAATAAATCCTATTAAAATAAGGAAAAATTGAGTATATTCAACATGTTGTATATATATAAAAAAAACAAGCAAAATATGGGTTTTAAATCTAATTTTTTATTCAGTACTAGTTTTATTGTATTTCTATTTGCGTTGATGTTTCCAATTAATGGATTGTATGCCAGCAGTACATTAAAAGGTATGCAGTTAGGTGATAGCGACGCACCAGTGAAAATTATTGAATATAGATCGCTCACTTGCAGTCATTGCGCAGACTTTAGTAATGACACCTTTGCAGAAATTAAAGAAAATTATATCGATAAAGGTAAAGTGAATTTTGAATTGAGACCTTTCGCTCTCAATGCGATTGATCTTAACGCTTTTAAATTACTTCATTGTGTTGATGAAAATGATTTTTTTGCAATGGACAAAATTTTGTTTAAAGATCAAAAAAAATGGATTGTAACTAATCAGAGCGATAAAGTACTAGAAAACAGCACTAATGCACTTAAGAATTACGGGGCCCTATTCGGCGTATCTGAGGAGGCGTTTAATAGCTGTATGGAAAATGAGAATATTACTGATTTTATACTAGAGCAGCGCATAGAGGGTGTTGAGGAGTATGATATATCTTCAACTCCAACTTTCATAATCAATGGTGAAATTTACGCAGGTAATATGTCGATTAATGAATTTGATGAAATAATTGAAAAAGAAATTAATTAATGAAATTTAAAAAAATAAAAATTTTAGGTTTTAAATCATTTGTTGATCCTACTGAATTAGACATCGATGAGGGATTAACAGGCATAGTTGGTCCTAATGGATGTGGTAAATCAAATGTTGTTGAGTCCCTAAGATGGTGCATGGGAGAAACCTCTGCAAAAAGCATGAGGGGTTCAGGAATGGAAGATGTAATTTTTTCTGGTACATCAGATAGACCAGCAAGAAATAATGCTGAAGTAACAATCTATCTTGATAATGAGGAAAGAAACGCGCCGTCTGAATTTAATAATCAAACTGAAATTCAAGTTAAAAGAAAAATAGAAGTTGAAAAGGGATCAGATTATAAAATTAATGGTAAAGACGTAAGAGCCAGAGATGTACAAAGATTATTTGCAGATTTATCTACAGGAGCTCATTCTCCATCCTTGATCAGCCAAGGACGCGTAGGTTCATTAATAAATGCTAAACCTATAGATAGACGCTCGGTATTAGAAGAAGCGGCAGGAATATCTGGGTTACATTCGCGAAGACATGAAGCAGAGCTAAAATTGAAAGGCGCAGAAACTAATCTTCAAAGGGTTAAGGATTTAATGAAACAATTAAATAATCAAATCAATAGTCTTAAAAAACAAGCTGAACAAGCTGAAACCTACCGCTCAGTATCGTCTGAAATTAACAAATTAGAGGGTATCGTTTTATTCCTAAAGTGGACATCTTTAAAAGAATCTTATGAAAAGTCAGATGAGAATTTAAGATCAAGTGAGTCTCAAATCCAAAAATTTACGTTGCAGGTAACTCAGGCTACTAATGAACAATTAAGAGCCAATGAGAAAATTAAGCCTTTAAGAGATAAAGAGATTGAGTCTGCGGCAAAATTAAATCGTATTAATCTCGAGAGAGAGTCATTGGATCATGAAGAAGAACGAATAAAAGAAGAAAAAAGAAATCTTGAAAACGTGATTCAACAAATAATCAGCGATAGTGAGAGGGAGCAGTTTCAACTGGAAGATGCTAAAAAAGACCTTGATTTACTTAATGCAAGAAAAGATCTCTCTAATAACGAAGAGTTTCAAGAAATAAACAATGAAACAATTGATCAGCTTAAGTCAGAAAAGGATACTTTGGAAACAGAGATTTCAAATCTTGAGCAACAAATAGAACAATATAATCAGATTAAAAATTCTAAAAGAGATGATTGGCAAGACACTTTGATTAAAGCAGAAAATTTGAAATCAAGGCAATCAACTCTAAAAGACGTAGAAGGTTATGATGATCCTGAGAAATGGACAAATATATTTAAAGAAAAATTTTACAATGATCTTGGTGAAATCAGTGAGAAAGTGGATCAAGCAAGCAATATTTCAGACGAAGCTAAGGCAAATTATGACAGAGCAAGTAATGAGGCAAAAAATGCAGCAACGTTATCAATGGAATTAAGAGAAAAACTCA
>CACFGR010000057.1 GCA_902565955.1 uncultured Pelagibacteraceae bacterium
CAAAATCTTCGAACATGTAATCAAATAAATCTTGCGCAATTTTGTCAGGACTAGATTTTTTATTATAATTTTCTTCTTTGAAATAATAAAAAATCACAAATGCATGCAGAATAATTAAATCGAAGCGAGCTTCAAATGTATCTTCTATGCTCAATTCTAAATAAAAAAACTTATTTCTCGAAATATCAACAATATTCTGATAAATTTTGAGTGACTTAAAATTTTTATTTTTAAATAACATACATAACAATGAAGTTTAAATTTATTATAATCATTATCTTTTACCTTTTATATAGTTGCTCTCCAATAAATAAGCAACATGGATATAAAATGGACGATTTACTGCTATCAGCTCAAGAAATGGAAATGTTTGAGATAAATAAAACGACAAAAACAGACATTTATTCATCCATGGGTTCGCCCTCTATTGAAATTACTGATGTTAATAATGTATGGATTTATCTGATATCACTTAAAGAAAAGAATGTCTTTGAAGATGATGAAATAACTTTTCAAACAATTTTTAGATTTGAATTTGATAATAAAGGAAGACTTATAAAAAAAGACTTTCGCAATCAAAATAATTTTACAAAAATTGCATTTGCAAAAGAAACAACAAAAGTTAGACGTGATGCATATGGTATCACTGATCAACTATACGAAGCGTTTACTAGAGGTAGATAAATTTTTTTTAAAGAGCAGCAAGTAATAGCAAAGCTACAATATTTGTAATTTTTATCATTGGGTTCACTGCCGGACCTGCTGTATCTTTATAAGGATCACCTACAGTATCACCTGTGACAGCTGCTTTATGAGCCTCTGAACCTTTTCCACCAAAATTTCCATCTTCAACATACTTTTTAGCATTATCCCAAGCGCCTCCTCCAGCAGTCATTGAAATAGCAACAAATATTCCAGTTACAATAACACCCAAAAGCATTGCGCCTACAGCTGATACCGCAGCATTTTGATCAGCAACAATCGAAACAATCGCATACAAAATTATTGGAGACAATACTGGCAGCATAGACGGTATTATCATCTCTTTGATTGCAGATCTTGTAAGCATATCGACTGATCTTGAATAATCTGGTTTTGAGTCTCCAGTCATGATGCCAGGGTTTTCAGAAAATTGCTTTCGAACCTCTTCTACCACAGCTCCACCTGCTCTACCAACTGCCATCATTCCCATTGATGCGAATAAGTAAGGAAGTAAACCGCCAATCAACAATCCAACAACCACATATGGATTTTCTAGACTGAAATCGGGTTTTAAGGTTGAAATTAGTTTCAAATCCTCGACATATGCAGCAAATAATACCAATGCGCCCAAGCCAGCAGATCCAATTGCATATCCTTTGGTAACTGCTTTTGTTGTATTTCCTACAGCATCTAACGCATCTGTAGTTTTTCTTACATTTTCATCAAGATTAGACATTTCAGCGATTCCACCAGCATTGTCCGTCACTGGCCCATATGCATCTAAAGCAACTACCATACCTGCTAGGGCAAGCATTGCAGTAACAGCAATTGCAATTCCAAATAAACCGGCTAATTGAAATGTCATAACTATGCCAACTACAATTACCAAAGCTGGTAAAGCAGTTGCTTCCATGGATACTGCCAATCCTTGGATTACATTAGTACCATGACCTGTAGTTGAGGCTTTTGCTACACTTTGTACCGGCCTGTAGTTCGTGCCAGTATAATATTCTGTTATCCATATAAGTAAGCCAGTGATAACAATGCCTATAATAGAGCAGATATATAATGAAGTTCCAGTAAAACTTGTATCGCCAAACGTGAATTCACTAGACATGTCTCCCAATATAAATTGTGTTACAGGGTAAATAAATATCAGTGACAATATTGCAGAAGCAATAAAGCCTTTGTACAAAGCCCCCATTATGCTTTGAGATGATCCTAATCTTACAAAAAATGTTCCAATTATTGAAGCAACTAAGCAACTTCCTCCAATTGCCATTGGATAAAGAGTCATCATATTCGCATTTTCACCACTAAAAAATATTGTCGCTAAAACCATCGTGGCCACAATTGTCACAGCATATGTTTCAAATAAATCAGCAGCCATTCCAGCGCAATCACCAACATTGTCACCTACGTTGTCAGCTATTACCGCTGGATTTCGTGGATCATCTTCTGGAATCCCAGCTTCGACTTTTCCAACTAGATCAGCTCCAACATCTGCACCTTTAGTAAAAATTCCACCTCCAAGTCTTGCAAATATTGAAATAAGTGATGCACCAAACCCTAGAGCAACAAGTGCATGTTTGAGTGTTTCTTCAGATACAGAATAAGAGTCTAATATGGCGTAGTAAACAGATATAGATAATAAAGCCAAACCAGCAACAAGCATTCCGGTTACTGCGCCTGCTTTGAAAGCAACATTAAGACCTTTCCCCAAACTCTCAGAAGCTGCCTGAGCTGTTCTTACATTAGCCCTCACAGATATTATCATGCCAATGTAACCTGCTGCTCCCGATAATATTGCACCAATTAAATAACCACCCACAACCCAAAAATCTCTAAAAAACAAATATAAAAGAACACAGATTACTGCACCTACAATAGCAATAGTTGTATATTGTCTGTTGAGATATGCTT
Source organism: uncultured Pelagibacteraceae bacterium (assembly GCA_902565955.1). Lineage (GTDB taxonomy): Bacteria > Pseudomonadota > Alphaproteobacteria > Pelagibacterales > AG-422-B15 > CACNXQ01. The sequence continues at coordinate 2,626 of CACFGR010000057.1, forward strand.
GAGCACCAATTTGAATTGCTGAGGAAATTTCTTGCATTTTCTCACTACCTGGATTTGATTTTAAAACTGAATTTCCAGCCCAAAAACCATAAATAATTGATAGAATTCCAGAGAAAATTATTAGGTTTAATATGCTCATAACTGTTGTCCTTAATTGTT
>CACFGR010000058.1 GCA_902565955.1 uncultured Pelagibacteraceae bacterium
GTTAGCTCTTTTACACTGCCTTCAAATGATTTTTTTCTACTAAGGTAAAGCTCCATTGACTTATTTACAATTTTTTCACGAGTTCTTGTTAAGTAACTCGGAAAGATTGGTATCTCAAAGTCATTTATTTCAGACTCCAGTCTTATTGATTTAATGATCTGCGAGTCAATTCTTACTTGAAGTTCATCAACTTCCACTTCACTTGCGGTGGCTGCAAGTATAACAAGTGGTTGATCTTTCGTGACTGCCTCACTTTCTTTGACTAATATTTTTTCTATTATTCCCCCTTCTAGATGTTGTATTGTTTTGATTTCTCCAACAGGTATTATCTGACCTTCTGCGTTACTTACAATGTCCACCCGGAATATAAAGGTCCATAAAAACATGATTACAGTAAAACTAGAGAAACAATAGAAAAGCAAATTTGTTGTCTTCTGATATTTTTTATTTAAATTTTCAGTTTTATTTTCAGTCATACTTATTTTTGTAATTTATTTATTTTGTTAAGGTCAACTAATTTGTCTGAATTATTAATAATATCTTGATCATTTGTAGCAATAATAATTGTTTTGTTTTTTTTTTTGAATTTATCAATTAATGAGATTACCGACTGCTTTCCAACCTCATCAAGACCCTCAGTCGGCTCATCAAATATCACTATTTGTCCATCATTTATAATACTTCTCGCGATACTAATTCTTTTTCTAATTCCAAGGGCCAGCTCCTCACCTCTATTGTCTAATTTCATGCTAATTCCTTGCTCGTGATTATTAATGTAATTCAGTAAATCAGCATCTTTTAAAACTGCATTAAGTGTTTTATTTTCCATTTTATTTGTACCAATTATGTTTTCAGATAAGCTTCCATCAATAAACTTTGGTTCTTGGGGCGAATAAATTATTTGATTTCTATACCAATTAAGTGAAAGTTGACTTAAATCAACTTGGTCAACTAATATTTGACCTTTGTTCAAATCAAGAATCCCAGCTATTGTTTTTATAAGTGTAGATTTACCTGAACCATTCACACCAGTAATAACTAATATTTTACCTGCATCAGCAGTAAAATTTAGATTTTCAAAAATTGGATTTCGTTTATTTGGATAAGTAAATTGTAGATTTTTACAGGATATTTCAGCTTTGTAATTTCTTAACTCTCTTCCTTGATTTTTATCTGAGGAAATTGATAAAAAATTTTTTATATCATTATTTGCATTTTGACCTTTTAGCACTGAGTCTTGCATTTGTGTAAATTTAACAATAGGCATTAAAGCTCGCGCAGCGAGTATATTGGCACCGATTAAGGCACCCACTGATATTTGGCCATCAACAGCCAATGTTGCTCCCCATCCTATAATTACAATAGTTAAAAAAGATGAAATTCCAGTTGTGTATGAATTAATTAAATTTTTTTCAGATTCTGTGTTCTCTCGATTACTGGCAATTTTATTAGCAATAAAATTCCAGTTAGCAGAAATTGCCTTAATTAAATTATAAAATTTGATTGTAATATTTCTGGTAATCACATTATCAAAAATTCTATAAGAATTAACGTTAAGCAAGTCACTCTGTTTTGATAAATTGTCCAATTTCTCTCGATAAACAGAATTTACAATAAAGGGTAAAGTTAAAAAAATTAATGTTAAAAAACCTAATTGATAATGAATTAAAAATAATGCTATTAAAAAAATAAGGCTAAATGGTACATCAATAATTATTAAAAATCTGGTAGCTGAATAAACGTTTTGAATAATTGATAAATTTTTATTGATTATATCGTTTCTAAAGTTAGATGATGTTTCATAAATATGGCTCTTAATACTTGATAATTTATTCAATACTGTATTCATTAAAACAATGTTGCTCAGTTCATACTCCCGAGCCATTCGATGTCTGATGTTTCTAAAAAAAAACTCAAAAATTACGATGAAAGATACACCTATAACCAAAGTGAAAAGTGTGGATGTGACACCATAAGCAATATAACGCTGTAAGACCTGAATGACATAAATAGGTGTGGCAAGGGCCAACAAATTTACTAAAAATGATGCTATAAGGATCTTTATGAATAAACTTCTTTTAGAAGTTAAACGTTTTATGAACTCATTCATATATTTGATCGTACTATTTATATTAAGAGTTAGCCATAACTCATTGTTATAATTTAAAAATATATTTAAATTATGTTATGGACCTTATCATACTGTTGTCAGATCAGAGTCAGTAATAGCAGCGTCTATTCCAAATACAATATCGTCAGTTGCCGTAAAAACAAGATAATTCCCAAAACCCATATTATCTACAGACAGATTTGATGCTGCGAAAGAAGTTATAGGGTTTCCGGTTGTATCAAATATTTTAATCTTATCTGTGCCTGAGTTAAAGTTACCTATCATATCATATTCAGTACTTCCCAATCCCATATCAACCTTACTCACTCCTCCAGGGTTTTTATCAATTGAAGATGTTGACCCTGAAGTAGCGTAATCGCCTAAACTAAATACAAAT
>CACFGR010000059.1 GCA_902565955.1 uncultured Pelagibacteraceae bacterium
TCGCCCATAAAGACCATTGCAGGAGGCGCGTTGTACCATAAAAAGCCAAGAGCGGATCCAATTATGGCTGCGCAAAGCACGGTTAATTCACCTGCTCCAGGTAAATAATTAATGTAAAGATAATTCGAAAAAATCATATTACCTGCCAAATAGCAGATTACAGCAAAAGTCGCAGAGACAATCATAATAGGAACAATTGCTAGCCCATCAAGACCATCTGTAAGATTAACCGCATTTGCTGATCCTAGAATTACCAATAGAACGAATGGAATTGAAAATAAACCTAAGTTTAGAAATATATCCTTAAGAAAAGGTAAGGATAATAACTGAATATCGATTTCATTATAAGTTGTTATCCAGTAAATAAATATTAACGATATTATTATTTGAAAAAAGATTCTTATTTTCGCAGAAATTCCATTACTTGATTTTTTCTTAACTTTGCTAAAATCATCTGCAAAACCAACTAATCCAAAAGATATTAGAAGGAATATAATTGGCCAAGATATATAGCTTTCAGGATTGACCCATAGAATCATTGATCCAACTATAGAAATCAAAATTATAATTCCTCCCATTGTTGGAGTCCCTTTTTTAGCTACTAAGTGAGACTCAGGGCCGTCTTCTCTAATAGGCTGACCAATTGATTGGTATGATCCAATTCTTTTAATTAAAAATGGGCCAAAAAATAGAATAAAAAAAAATGAAGTAAACAACGCCAAACCTGTTCTAACTGTTAAATAATTTAAAAAATTATTTAATGCACCAAGATTTAAATATTCAATTAAATATAAGATCATAGTTAACTTATTAAATGATTTGACAACTTTCGTAAATTGATTGAATTTGAACCTTTTAGAAATACCTTGCTATTCCTATTAAATATTTTTTCTGCATTACTTATAACATTATCTATATTCTCATAATATTCAAACTGAGGTCTATTGTAACTTTTTCTAAGTGAGAAAAGTTTTGATCCAACAAAAATTACTTTTTTAGCCTTAATCAGTATTAGATATCTAATTAAATCTATGTGAAATTTTTCAGATTTATTTCCAAGCTCATTCATGTCCCCTATGACATAAACTAAGTTTCTATCTTTAAACTTACAAAAAATATCGATTGTGTCTCTCATAGAAACTGGGCTAGCATTATAAGAATGATCATGAACTTCTAATTTATTTCCCTTATATTCTGATTTTAATATTTCACCTCTTCCTTCTGTAAAAGGAACATTTTTGAATTGATTGATTAGTTTTAAATCTAAACCTAGCATATAAAAGCAAGTAAGAATGGCTAATGCATTAAAAATAAGATTTTTTTGATTTTGTCTTAGAGTAAATTCAAGTTTGCTGGCATCAGGTAATATTACTTGGTATTTAATAACATTCTCAATATTTGTCTCTTTTTTAAGATATACTTTTGATGATTTAACTTTTCCAATGTCTAAGAAAGTATTGATCTTTGTTTTTTTGAATAACGCAAATAGCAATTTATAGAAATTAGAATTTCTATTAATAATTAAGTTTTCAATACTTTTTGTTGAAGTGAATATTTCTGATTTTGCTAATGCAATTTCTTTTAAAGATTTAAAATTACCAAGGTGAACATTTTCAACATTTAAAATAATAGCTGTTTGTGGCTGCAATACCTTTACTAATCTTTTAATTTCTCCTGAATGATTCATGCCTATTTCAAAAAATCCATACTTCGTATGCCGTGGCATATTTAGTAATTCAAGAGGCAGGCCATATTGATTATTAAACGATTTACGAGAACAGAAAACATCTTCCTCATTTCTTAACAAAAAATTTATTGCATCCTTTGTGCCAGTCTTCCCAATACTACCTGTAATACCTACAATTTGTGTTTTTAGCCGTACTCTGTACTTTGTTGCGAGCTTTAGGAGTGCTTTAGATGTATCTTTGACATTAATTTGAGGTATTTTTAGGCCTTTTACTTTTTTATCCACAAAAGCAATAGATGCACCTTTTTTTTCCGCTTCTACTAAATATTTATGACCATCCGTATTTGAACCTTTAATTGCAAAAAAAATATTACCTTTCCTTAATGACCGTGTGTCGATCGATGCACCAGTTATTCTTTTGCCAACAATATTGGTCCCAAATAATTCGTTTATTTCAGTAGTTGTAATGAATTTTTTCATTTTTTTTGTAAATATTTTTTCGCAATTTTAACATCATCAAAAGGCAAATTTTTTCCCATGATGGATTGGAATTTTTCGTGACCTTTACCGGCAATAAGGAGCAAATCACCTCTTTTTAATTCACCAATAGCATTTTTTATGGCAAGTTTTCTATTACCAATCTCAGATATGTTTTTTAAATTTCCAATCACTTCCTCTCTAATCCTTGCTGGATTTTCATATCTTGGATTATCATCTGTGACTGTTGCTTTGTCTGCGTATTTTGAAGCTATTTTACCCATAAGTGGT
>CACFGR010000060.1 GCA_902565955.1 uncultured Pelagibacteraceae bacterium
GATCTTTATGCATTAAAAAATATTCGCCAAGAATTTCTTGATCATAGCTATATTGATGCTTTAAACCATGAAACCTTGTTGCATATAGAGAAAAACAATTCTCCATAGCTTCTCGTTCGCAATATATTATTTTTGCTTCAGGAAAAATTTTTTGTATTATATTTATAAATAAAAAGTTATGTGGAAGTTTGTCACACACAAATTGCTCATTTTGCCTTCTTAACTTTGCTATCTCTCTAAAGTAATTTTTTCTAACAGAAAGTGGAAATTCTACCTTTTCTAAATTAGTTTTAAAATTATCCAATGACCCAATATCTACATTTAATGGATTATGAATACCTAAGGCTCTGCTAAGAAACATTCTCTCACCAGCTCCATGTACATTTGAATGTGAAGATAATATTTGTTCACATAAAGTAGTTCCAGACCTAGGCATGCCACAAATAAAAATTGGAACTAAACTATTTTTTTTTAAATTTGGTAAATCAAAATTCTTAATTTGAATTGTTTTTAAAAAACTATAAAAGTCTCTAACTTCGTCAAGTTCAAACTCTTTTTCACTGTATTGAAGCTCATTCATCTTAATCAAATATTCTGCAGATAAATCGTAATTATTTCTATTTTTAAAATAGTTGTACAGTGCTTCTGATACTGTAACTCTATCTCTAGTATCATTGGAATTGTCATCAGTAAAATTCTCGAAATAATCAATTGTATCTTGATTTATGTCGTCACCTATTTGATTGACATACATAATAAAAAAATCAGGATCATATTTTTGACTTTTAAAAATATGTTTTAAAATCTCTTTTGCTTTACTTATTTCTCCAATGCGCAAATACGCGATACAGAGATGCCTATAATAATCTTTAATAGGATATTCTTTTACAAGTGTCTCTAAAATGACAATTGCCTGATTTTCTTGGTCAGTATTGATAAGACTTTTTGCGTATATACTTTTAGCTGCCGGGTCATTTGGATATTGATTTTTTGCTTTAGTGGCAAATTTTAAACAAAGTTCAGATTCATCAATGTTTAGGTAATATTCTGAATAATTTATAAGTGTTGGTAAATATTTAGAATTTATTTCAAATGCCTGTCTAAAAAGATTTTCTGCTTCAGTATATTTTTCTTGAAGCATTTTTACTCTGCCAAGATTAGTAATTGCTTCAAAACCATTTTTATTTACTTCTATTGCCTTTTCAAAATATTTTGATGCAGACTCATAATTTTTTTTGTCAAAATACAGGATACCCAAGTGCCTTATTGCCTCATAGTAAATTGGGTTTTCATCAATAATTTCCATATATTCTTTTTCGGCAAATTCCCATTTACCTTCAGAATGAGACTTTATGGCTCTTTGAAGTTTATTATGGTCAATCGTAAAAACCATGTCTTTCCCTAATAATTATATTTTTGAGCAATCTATACTACAATATTTAAAATTTTGTTTGGAATAAATATTTTCTTTTTGATTTTCTTACTCTCAATAAATTCACTAATATTTTTTAATGAATTGATTTTTTTAAAAACATCTTCCTCGCTTACGTTTATATCTGCACTTATTTCCCCTCGTCGCTTCCCATTTACTTGAATCACAATTACCACAGTTTCTTTTTTCAAAAGCTCTTTTTTAATTTTAGGCCATGGTTCATGAATAATAGAAGATTTATTACCAATATATTCCCAACACTCTTCTGACAAATGCGGAATCATCGGTTCAATAACTTTAAGTAAAATAATAATAGCCTCTTTTAAGGAGCTATCGTCTTTTTCTTTTTTATTATCAAATTTTGAAATTAAGTTTACTAATTCATAAATCTTTGCAATTGCAACATTCATTTGGAATTTTTCTATACTTTTAGTTATACTATCAAGGTGCTCATGAGTTTTTTTTAGGAATTCACCGGCTGTCTTATTTACATTTTCTGTATTCTTTTCATTTATATCTTTTGTAAATAAATTTTGATTAGTTACTACAATAGACCATATTTTTTGACAAAACCTCCAAGAACCTTGAATACCTGATATTGACCAGTTTATATCTCTATCGGGAGGGCTGTCTGACAACATAAACCATCTTGCAGCATCAGCCCCATAAGTATTTATAATTGATGATGGATCAATAACATTTTTTTTAGATTTTGACATTGACTCACTAGGTCCTTCAGAAACTTGTTCTCCTGTTGAAATTTGATAAATTTTATTATCTTTAATTTCTATATCGTCAGGATAAACCCAATCTCCGGAATAATTTTTATATGTTGAATGACAAACCATTCCTTGAGTAAAAAGTTTGCTGAAAGGTTCACTTATATTTTTTAAAGCTAATGCCTTCGTAAAAAAACGTGAATATAGAAGATGAAGGATAGCATGTTCTATTCCGCCAATATACTGATCAACTGGCATCCAATAATCCATTTCTTTTTCATTAAATGGTCCTTCT
>CACFGR010000061.1 GCA_902565955.1 uncultured Pelagibacteraceae bacterium
GCATTACCTTTTTTATAGAGGTATAGTTGTAGCAACAATTTTGTTAATATATTTGATTTATAACGAAGGAATTTCTTTCTATCATAATTTTAATAGAGTTGGATCATCTGGTTTATTGGGCGGTATTGGTCTTGCTGCAGCTTTTATATTTTTTATTTTTGGAATGACTTATACCTCTGCGGCTACCACATTATTTATGATCGGTACACAACCATTATTTGCAGGGCTCTTTGCATATATCTTTCTGAAAGAAAAAATTGGTATCACAACTGCGATCGCGTGTTTTGTATCTTTGTTTGGAATCTTTCTAATGGCTTATAATGACTGGTATGCAGGAACCTTTTTAGGTTGGGTATTTGGTTTATTCTGTTCTATTGGATTTGCAATATTTGCAACAACGTTGAGATGGCAACCAGACACACCTAAATTTACGACAATCATTATTGCTGGTATTGCCTGCTCGCTTTTTTCAATGATTATGATTGTTTTATTTGCTGACAGTTACTCAATGCCGTTACAAAATATTTTATTAAGTATGCTGCATGGAACTTTAGTTGGGATTGGACTTATACTTTTAAGTTTAGGTGCGCGCTATCTGCCTGCAGCAGAATTTATGTTACTTTCTTTAACAGAAGTTGTGGGAGGAGTAATTTGGTGTTGGATACCTTTATTTGGAGTAAACGAAGTACCATCAAACATAACTTTAATGGGCGGCTTGGTAATTATTATTGCTATAAGTTTTTATGCTTTTGGTTCTACAAAAAAAACTACACCGCCAACGCTATAGAAAATTATGAGTAATATTGATAATGTTAATTGGAATTATCCTACCCCAATATGGTTTGGTTTAGGCCGTTCCCTAGAGATCCCAAATGCCTTAGAAGCTCAAGGTATGCAAAATCCTTTAGTTGTTACCGATCCAGAATTTACCTCTAATAAAAACTTTATAAAAATTATTGAATTATTAAAAAATAATAAAATCAAACACTCAATTTTTTCAAATATAAAAGGAAATCCAACAGGCAAGAATGTAATGGACGGCGTTGAACACTTTTTATCTAACAATAACGATGGTGTAATAGCGATTGGTGGAGGCAGTTCTCTTGATGCCGGTAAAGCAATTGCATTTATGACGAAACAAAGGGAAAACCTGTGGTTTTTCGAAGATATTGGGGATAATTGGACAAGGGCAATTACAGATCAACTTCCTAAAGTAATTGCAATACCAACTACGGCTGGTACAGGTTCTGAAACAGGCCGCGCATCACTTATTTTGGACGAAAGCGATAAGACAAAAAAAATAATATTTCATCCCTCGTTCTTACCAGACCTTGTAATACTTGATCCAAATTTAACTTTATCTCTTCCACCTCATCTCACAGCTGCAACAGGTATGGATGCTTTAGCTCATTGTTTAGAGGCATATTGTGCTAGAGGTTTTCATCCTATGGCGGATGGTATTGCACTTGAGGGAATAAAGAACGTGAAAGATAGTCTTCTAAGTGCTTATAAAAATCCTGATGATATATTTGCAAGATCAAAAATGTTAGTAACGTCATCAATGGGATCAACTGCATTTCAAAAAGGACTAGGAGCTATACATTCTCTTTCACATCCTATAAATGCAGTTAATGATATTCATCACGGTCTTTCGAATGCAATATTTATGCCATATGTACTTAAGTTTAATGAACCAATAATAAATCAGAGGATACAACTGTTAACAAAATACTTAGAATTAGAAAATTCTACATTTGATGGATTTCTGTCTTGGATATTGAAGCTTAGAGATGAACTCGCTATTCCTCATACTCTGAAGGACCTTAATCAAGAATTTGATTTTGAACTACTTAGTGAAATGGCCTTGAAAGATCCATCCACTGGACCAAACCCACGTGATATAAGTCTTGATGAAATGAAGCAACTTTACATTAACTCATATGAGGGTATTCTATAAGTATGATCAAAACTGAAAAACTAGTTTATGGTTCTGCTAATTCTAATGTGCAATTTGAAGGTTCAATAAGTTATGAAGATAGTTCTGATACACCAAGACCAGGGGTTCTTGTATGTCATGCTTATGGAGGCCATTCTGATTTTGATATTAAGAAATCGGAACAACTTGCTGAGCTTGGGTACTTTGCATTTGCTATGGATTTATATGGACAGGGAAGAAGAGGTTCAAATCCCCAAGAGTCAATGGAGTTGATGAATGAATTTAATTCTGACCGGGTATTGCTTCAACAAAGAATGATCCATGCTTTTCAAACCCTCAAGAATTTTGATAAAGTTGATGAAAACAAAACTGGAGCAATTGGATTTTGTTTTGGAGGAAAATGTGCACTTGATTTGGCTAGGGCAGGCGAAGATGTAAAAGGGGTTGTTAGTTTTCACGGATTATATGACGCACCAACGGCA
>CACFGR010000062.1 GCA_902565955.1 uncultured Pelagibacteraceae bacterium
GTGGTTCCAGGAAGCCTTCCGAATGAAGACCCTAAAAAGCCAAGTTTATATTGTGTTGTAATCGTTAAAACAGTTGATGAAAACACAAGAAAGAAAACATCCATCAACGATTTACTCAGAGAATAAAGTATGAACGTCGTTGAACTAACAAAATCACTCATTTCTTGTCCGAGTGTTACACCGAATAATGAAGGTGTCTTAGACCTGCTCCAAAAGGAACTCACTGACATGGGGTTTATATGCAATCGATATTTATTCAGTGATACTGATACCCCGGATGTAGATAATTTATTTGCAAAGATTGGGAGTGGTGCACCACATTTATGTTTTGGAGGTCATACTGATGTTGTTCCTGTAGGTGATGAAAATGCTTGGAGTTCAAATCCATTTGAAGCCACTGAGAAAAATGGAAAGTTATATGGCCGTGGTGCGAGTGATATGAAATCTGCTATAGCCGCATTTGTGTCAGCGGTAAGGGAATACTTAGAAAATAATCAAGTCAAAGGCACCATAAGTCTCTTGATTACAAATGATGAAGAAGGCCCAGCAATCAATGGGACAAGAAAAGTACTTGAGGAAATTTATAAAAATGGTGAGAAGATAGATAGTTGCTTAGTAGGAGAACCAACATGTCCGAATAATTTAGGTGAAATGATAAAAATTGGAAGAAGAGGCAGCATGACCACTACTATTAAAGTTTCAGGAAAACAAGGTCATGTCGCATATCCTGAGTGGACACTTAACCCAATAAATCCACTAACATCAATACTCAATACATTATGTAATTTAGAGCTTGATAAAGGCACAGAAGACTTTCCGCCTTCAAACATGGAAATTGTAAAAATCGCATCAAGCGAAGGTGCAACTAATATTGTTCCACAAACCTCGACAGGAACATTCAATATTCGGTACAACATTAATCACACAAAAGAAAGTCTCCAGTCAATGATTAACGAAGTTGTTTCAAAGAATATTGATAACAGTGAATACAAAGTTGATGTTACTTTCAATAATTCAGCAGAACCTTTTTTAACTGAAAAAGGCAAATTTACAGAGATTGTGAAAAGTTCTGTTGATGAGATAACAGGTATGAATTCATCTCTCACAACAACTGGCGGAACATCAGATGCAAGATTCTTCAAAGACTACTGCGAAGTGGCTGAATTTGGTCTTATCGGAGAGACTGCGCACCAAATTGATGAGAATGTAAAAACTGAAGACATCAACAAACTTAAAGATATTTATCTACTTATATTAAATAAATATTTTAAATGAATTAGGTACTTATCGGATCGCCTATAAATTTTATAAAAAGGTTTTTTAATTCATCTGGTGGAGACATAATCTTTCTTTTTTCTAAATCGAACCAAGCCCCTTGGGCAACAATTTTAACAGCTAATTCACATGTATTTTTTAAAAGACGTATTTGCCGAACCCATCTCCTATCATCTTCAGGCTGACCAATATTTTCCAAAATGAACTCTATTTCCTCATTTTCGAAAACTTCTTTTTGGTAATCAATCTTGGTTGAAAATGTAACAGGAGCGCACGATAATTCTAAGTATTTTTTTGATAGGCCTATTTTCTCGTTAAAGTCCCAGAGAGCGTCAATTGCAATGGATAAATATCCGGCTTCTCCAACGTGACCATTTTGATCAATATATTTATCTGTAATTGTTAGTCTTTTTGATCTCATCTAAGCGATAATCGACTTATTTAGGTATTATACTATCAGCAACATAAGCATGATGGTCAAAGCTATATCCAATTTAAGGGGGGAAGGATTAAAATTCCATCTAGTTCCAAACATAATAAATACCTAAATAATTGCTCCAGCTAATTGAAAAACGAAGTAAACAGTCAAAATTACTGGGAAAGCCCTAAGAAAATAGTTGAATGATTGCTCAAATATTTTTTTCATACGTACCATTTACATAATTTACTTTGCAAGCGGCAGAGCAATCACATGTCAATTTGGCAAAGGCATAAAATTAATTAGAACCACTATTTGAGTAATATGAGCCCATGTTTGACGAGATGTACAGTGAAGATGCTCAAATTAGACAGCATTATCTGCAAGTTAATTCATGGCTTAGAACAATGTCCTCAACAGTAATTAGTCAGAAAAATTACGAAGCAGAATCACACTTTAAAAGAATAGGTATAACATTTTCAGTCAAAGATGATGATATGTCTGAGCGAATCATTCCTTTTGACCTAATCCCAAGAATTTTAACAAACTATGAATGGTCAAAAATTGAAAAGGGTGTCATTCAAAGATCCAAGGCGCTTAACGCATTTTTATATGACATTTATAACAATGGTGAAATATTTAAAGCCGGCATCATTCCAGAAGAAAATATTTTAAAAAAAGACTCATATGATCAATCTATGATTAA
>CACFGR010000063.1 GCA_902565955.1 uncultured Pelagibacteraceae bacterium
TTTTTTGATCATTTAGAAGAAGAGCTTGAATCTAGAGGTTTTTTTCAACCTGAAGAAAAAATGCCAAAAATGAAGCAAAACCTAAGAAATATCTTTCATCGTGCTGATCTTAGTGAACGTGAGATAGCAACACTTAGAGGGGTTGTGACAGTGCTTACAGAATATAGAAAAAACTAAGGAAATTTAGCTTTCAGGTTTGACATTGGCGAGGAAACCAGTATAAACCACGGATCATCAAATATGACAAAAAGAGTTGCACAAAAACATAAAATAGACAGACGTCTGAGTGTTAACCTATGGGGCAGACCAAAAAGCCCATTCAACCTAAGAAAATACAGACCCGGCCAGCATGGACAAAAGCATACAGGTAAACTGTCTGATTATGGCGTTCAGTTAAATGCTAAACAAAAGCTAAAAGGTTATTATGGAAACCTCAACGAAAGACAATTCCGTAATTGTTATAAAGAGGCTATTAGACAAAAAGGTGACTCAGGTGAAAACTTAATTGCTATTTTAGAACGCAGACTTGATACTATTGTTTATCGATCAAAGTTTGTACCAACTGTATTTGCTGCTAGACAATTTATTAATCATGGGCATGTCAAAGTTAATGGAAAAAGAGTTAATATTGCGAGCTGTCTTCTTAAAGAAGGTGATGTTGTCGAAGTCAAAAATAAATCTAAAGAGATGGCATTAGTAGTTGAATCAATGAAAAGCCAGGAAAGAGATATACCAGGATACATCACGGTTGATGAAAAAAAATGTTCTTCTACTTTTGTAAGGACACCTCAGTTTGCTGAAGTTCCATATGCAACTCAAATGGATCCGAAACTAGTTATCGAGTATTACTCTCGATAATATTAAAATGAGTGCATCGCACTGGTTTTCCAAATCTTATACTGAAGCTAAGAAACGGTTTAATGAGTCTGTTAACCAACTAGAGTCACTGGGTCATCAAGTTCAACGTGATAGCTTATCATTAGATTTAGTAGGTCCTGATGGAGAGGATCTCACAATAGATATCGCAGTTCTTGGATCTTTGACAAGTAATAAATTATTGTTATATACCTCTGGCATACATGGTGTTGAGGGTTTTGCTGGTTCAGCTATACAACTTTCAGTTATTGATATGTTAAAAAATCAAAAACTAATTGAGGATTATTGCATAATTTTCGTACATATCATTAATCCTTTTGGTATGGCTTGGCACCGGAGAGTCAATGAAAACAATGTTGATATGAATAGAAATTTTATTAACACGCACAGTGGTGAGCCCGATGGCTACAAAAAAATAGATAAATTTTTAAATCCAAACACAATACCAAAAAAATTTGAATTATCTTTTTATATAGATGGAATAAAATTAATTTTGAAATATGGTTTCACTAATTTCAAGCAATGGTTTGCTCAAGGTCAGTACACAAGGCCATCCAGCTTGCAGTATGGAGGTGATAAACTTCAAAAAGGTCCTAAATTATTAATTGATTGGTTGAGAAAAAACTTAAAAGAAACTCAAATGATATTTGGTATCGATTTACACACTGGGCTTGGTAAATCTGGTTACGATACTATTTTAATTTCAGATAAAATTAATGAAGTTGATTATGAATTGCTGCAAAATTTATATGGAAGTCATATAGCACCGTTGGATCCAAATAAGGGAGTGGGCTATCACGTAACAGGTGATATTCACTCTGGAATTTCATCTGAATTTCCATCTATTAAGTGGCTTACAATTACACAAGAATTTGGAACTTATGGACCTGTAACAGTTTTTAAAAATTTAAGAGCTGAAAATAGATGGACACAAAATAATAAACTCAATAATCCGTTGGATATTATGGAACATTGGAGTAGGAATAATTTATTACGTACATTTAATCCAGACAATAGAAAATGGCACGAAAGTTTAATTGCGCGAGGAAAGATTGTATTTAATAGAGCAGTCGAATATCTTATTTCAATAGACTAATCGTGCGCAATTCCTTTTGTATCAAAAACTGATGCTAACTCTCCACTTTTATGCATGTCTAAAATAATATCGCATCCTCCAATAAACTCACCCTTAATGTAAAGTTGTGGAATTGTAGGCCAGTTAGTGAAATCTTTTATACCTTGTCTTAGTTCGTCACTTTCTAAAATATTTACGTCTTTATAATTTACGTTCATAAAAGAAAGAGTATTTACAACAGCATTCGAAAAACCGCATTGAGGCTGGTCCTTTGTCCCTTTCATGAAGAGAACTACATCGTTTTGATCAACAATGTTTTTTATTTCATCTTGTACATTATCTGTCATGAATGAAGAATTAACTGCTTTTTATAATTATTCAACAATAATTTTGAGACCTTTAGGTCAAAATTCA
>CACFGR010000064.1 GCA_902565955.1 uncultured Pelagibacteraceae bacterium
CCAAAAAAAACACTTATTTTTTTACAATTACTATCTGATTTCTTCCAAGGTTAATATTGTACAAACTTCTATAAAAATTTATAATATCATGTGGTTTGTTTTTTGATATCAAAAATTCAATTGCAAGTCGTGCTTGGTGAGCATAGGGACCTAATGACTTGTCGCTTGTATAGTTTTTTTCATTACCCCATAAATAAAATTCAATAGGAAAATCTGACATTGCATCTATTATTTCCATCTTAAATTTTTTTAAAAATACACGCAAATTCTGAGTGTTAAAATAATTGAGATGCTGTGGAGGCAAAAACCAATATTCTTTTTTTATTCTCTTTTCTTTTAGAGCAAATTCTTGTGTAATGCTATAATCGTTAGGGACTTGAATCAATAATATACCAGTGTTATTAAGTATTCTTTTTAAATCAGATATTAGTAGTTCTGGATCTATCACATGCTCTAATACATTTTGTATTACAATTATGTTGTATTTTTCTTTATTTTTAATCGCATCTTTAATAAAAATAGAAGGATCTTTCTCTACAAAATAAGGTAATATTTTTTTATTTAATCTTTTTATTGGATTTGCTTGATAATCCACGCCTTTTATTTGCCAATTAGTTTTAAGAGCGGCATTCATAAGATATCCCTCTCCCGATCCAATTTCTAAAAACTTCAACTTTTTTGTTTTGAATTTTGACAGATTCTGAGCGATAAAATCGATTAGTAGTTCAGATTTGAATTTTTTTAAATATGACTCTCTTTTGCTATATTTATTTTTGTAGGTGACTGTCACACCTTCTTTAAAATACAGATTTTGATAAAAATCATTTAGATATTTTTGAGTGGGTCTCGGTACACTTTTGATATAACCATATTTTGTTTTCATCTTATTGTTCATATAAATCCCTAATAATCTAATAAATTTTTTTTCAATTCATTATATCCTTGCTTTAAAACAATTCTATCGAATTCATTTTTTGGAGGTATTGATAAGTATCCCGCTAATAGCTTTTGCTGTTTATTTAATTTTGAGTAGATGTTGTCACTAATATTTGAATGTATTTTTTTTTCAAACATATATAATAAAACCATATTTTGATATAATAACTACTAAATAATGGTTAAAAAAAAAATAATTCTCCTAACAGGATCAACGGGATTTCTTGGAAAATGTGTATTTGAGGAGTTATCTACAGATTATGATATAATACGAACTTTTAGGGATAAAAAAAAAATAAAAAAAAATAATAATAATGAAATACATTTCGACTTAAATGATTTGAAATCCTACAATTCAATATTAAAAATAAAAAAAATAAATTATATAGTTCACCTGGCGTCAAGAATTGGGTGGTCAGGAGAAAATATGAGTGATATGTTTCAATCTAACGTATTAGCAGTAGGTTTTCTAGCTCAAGTAGCGAGGAATCATAATGCTAAAATAATTTTCTCCTCAGCTGCTCTAATACATGGTACAAAAAAAATAAACATAAATCCTAATACCAAGATATCATTAGACAGTCCTTATATGGAAACGAAATATCTTGCGGAAAGACTTATAACTTCATCTGAAGTAAATTATTGTATATTAAGAATAGCAGGTATTTTTGGTTTGAATGGGCCTAACCATCTGGGCATTAATAAAACAATCAATCAAGCGCTGAAAAAAGAAATGCCAAACCAAGCCAAAAATTTACAGGGCAAAAGAAATTATATTTATGTAAAAGATGCTGCTAAGTTAATAAAGGATGTCATAAAGCGAGATATTTGTGGTATTCATTTGATGGCTGGGAGTAAGAGCAATACAATAAATGATATGATTAAAAAAATTTATGAAATTTTTTATCCTGAATGTAAAATTAAATTTAATAAATCCCAATTTAACAGGAATCAAATTATTAAACATTCGAGTAAGTTGCTAAAGACGCAAAGTTTTATTGATTCTCTTAAGGATATGAAGAGTAGTCAAAATTAATGAAAATTGCCGTTTTATCTGATATTCACGGAAACCATATTGCTCTTCAAAAAGTGCTTACTGAAATTAACCAAACTGATATTAAAAAAATTTTTATAGCGGGTGATTTTATCGGATATTACTTTTGGCCAAGAGAAGTATTAAGTATGATCCAAGGTCTTGATGTTTTTGCCATAAAAGGAAATCATGAAGAAATGTTTTTTAGTATTATTAATCAGAAAGCATGTTTGGCCGATATTTCTAAAAAGTATGGCTCAGGAATGGAAGAAGCTCTAAATAATTTAGACGAGAATCAAATAAGATGGCTTAAAGATTTACCAGTTTCCAA
>CACFGR010000065.1 GCA_902565955.1 uncultured Pelagibacteraceae bacterium
TTAATCCAGTCATCATCCAAAGTGAGTGGCAAAAGGTCTGGATCAGGAAAATATCGATAATCATGAGCATCTTCTTTTGACCTCATTGATCTCGTTTCACCAGACTGCGTATTAAATAATCTTGTTTCTTGATTAACACATTCTCCTTGCTCAATAAGTTTTATTTGTCTTTTTGCTTCATAAACGATAGCCGCATGAATAAATTTAAATGAGTTTAAGTTTTTGATTTCGCACCTTGTACCCAATTTATTTCCAGGCTTGTTTACAGAAACATTTACATCGGCCCTTAGAGATCCTTGTTCCATATTTCCATCACATGTACCAAGATACCTTAGAATACTTCTAACTTTTCGAACATATTCAACAGCCTCCTCTGGTGAGTTCATATCTGGTTTAGATACAATTTCCATTAAAGCAATTCCTGAACGATTCAAGTCAACAAAAGTTAAGTTTGGATCCTGATCGTGCAAACTTTTACCTGCATCTTGCTCTAAATGAAGTCTTTCAACTCCTATTTTCTTTTGACCGTTTTCAGTTTCTATTTCAACATATCCTTCTCCCACTATTGGATCCTGATACTGAGATATCTGGTAGCCTTGTGGTAAGTCTTGATAAAAATAATTCTTACGATCAAAAATAGATTTTTTATTTATTTTTGCATTTAATCCAATCCCTGACTTAACTGCTTGCTCAATACAAAATTTATTAATTACAGGCAGCATGCCTGGCATTGCTGCATCAATTAAACTAACTTGACTATTAGGTTTAGATCCAAAATCGGTTGGTGATGATGAAAATAATTTAGATTTTGAATTAACTTGAGCATGAATCTCTATTCCAATAACTAAATTCCAACCCTCTATCATTTAAGCCACCATTTTTCTGGAGTTTCTGAATAGTTGATAGTTTCCTCTATATTTCTAGCAACATTAAGTAATTTTTGTTCTTCAAATGAATTTGTTATCAATTGTAAACCAATTGGTAAATTATTTTCGTCATTTGCAAAGGGAATTGATATACCTGGTAAACCCGCTAGATTTACAGGAACAGTAAAAATGTCATTTAGATAGTTTTGTACCGGATCAGAAGGCTCATTTGCAATTTCAAAAGCCGTTGAAGGTGTTGAAGGAGTGAGAATTGCGTCAACTTTTTTAAAAGCTTCAACGTAATCACTTTTTATTAATGATCTAATCTTTTGAGCTTTAATGTAATAAGCATCGTAATACCCTGATGACAACACATATGTACCGATTAATATTCTTCTCTTTACTTCATCACCAAATCCTTCTGATCTCGTTTTTTCATACATATCTATGAGATCATTTCCTTTAACTCTCAGTCCGTATCTCACTCCATCATAGCGAGCTAAATTTGATGAAGCTTCTGCAGGTGCAATGATGTAGTAAGCAGGTAAAGCGCTCATTGTATGGGGTAAGCTAATATCTAATATTTCTGCTCCATTAGTCTTTAGTAGATCTGCACACTCATCCCAGCTTTTTTGAGTACTGACTGGAAGCTTGTCACTTCTGAATTCTTTTGGGATCCCAATCTTCATCCCTTTTATGTCTGGATTTAAATTTTCATAATAATTTTCTTTTGGACTAATCGATGAAGTTGAGTCCTTTTCATCGTGACCTGATATTATGTCTAAAAAAATTGCAGCGTCTTCAACGGTCTTTGTAATTGGTCCTGCTTGATCTAGCGAAGAGGCAAATGCAACTATTCCCCATCGAGATACTCTACCATAAGAAGGTTTCAATCCAACAGTACCCGTAAAAGAAGCTGGTTGTCTAATAGATCCTCCAGTATCTGTTCCAAGAGAGGCTACACAAAGATCACCTGAAACTGCTGCTGCTGATCCTCCAGATGAACCTCCAGGAACAAGCTCATTATCAGAATTAAGAGACTTCCATGGATTCTTTACTGAACCAAAAAAACTAGTTTTGTTGGTTGAGCCCATTGCAAATTCATCACAATTAAGCTTACCCAAACTAATAAGACCTGATTCACTACACTTTTGAGTTACTGTAGACTCATAATTTGGGATAAAATTTGATAGAATTTTACTTGATGCAGTTGTTGTCACACCTTTTGTGCAAAATAAGTCTTTTATTCCAATTGGAATTCCATCGTACTTACTTCTGAGATTTTGACTTTTTCTTCTTTCGTCAGACTTTTCAGCATCAATAAGAGCTTTCTCTTGTGAAATAGTATTATAGCAATTTAATTCTTTACCATTTTCTATATTTTTCAAATACTCTGAAGTTACTTCTTTCGAAGATATTTTATTATT
>CACFGR010000066.1 GCA_902565955.1 uncultured Pelagibacteraceae bacterium
CTCTCATCAGAAAGAAGATCAAATTTTAATTTGTATTTTTCAGCAAATTTATTTTGTTTTTGAACGGTATCTTTGGATATACCATAAACTCTTACCTTTAGATTGTTTAACTTCCGAAGATTGCTTTGGAAATCACAAGACTCTTTTGTACAACCTGGAGTATCCGCTTTAGGATAAAAATAAATTACCGTGTCCTCTTTTGTAGGAAATTTAACTTCTTCATCTTTCTGATTTTTAAGTTTAAATGAAGGTAGCTTTTGGCCTTCTTTAATCATTGTTAAAGTTGTCCTTTGGTAGAAGGAATGTTCATTCCCTCTCGCACGTTAATCGCAACAGCATTTCTTAAACTTCTTGCTAAAGCCTTAAAGCAAGATTCAATTATATGATGGTTGTTTTCTCCATAAATATTTTCCACATGTAATGTTGTTCCACTTGCTTGTGCAAAAGCTTGGAACCATTCTTTAAATAATTCAGTATCAAAGTCACCTTGAGAAGATGTTATCTTTGGAGCACTAAATTTTACTTTCCAAATTAAATAAGGTCTATTTGATAGATCAAGCGCAACTCTTGATAACGTTTCATCCATGGGAATATATGAGTGCGCATAACGTGTAATACCTTGTCGATTACCTAATGCTTTTGATAAACATTCGCCAATTGCAATGCCTGTATCCTCAGTTGTATGGTGATAATCAATGTGAGTATCTCCTGTTGCTTTTATCTTCATATCAATCAGTGAGTGCTTTGACAGTTGTTCAAGCATGTGGTCAAGAAATCCTATGCCAGTCTTGATATCGTACTTACCTGTTCCGTCGATATTAATATCGACAGAGATAGAGGTTTCTTTCGTGTCTCTTTTATACTCTGCTGTTCTCATAACAAAATCCAGTCGGTTTCTATCAATAAATCACTGAATTATCTATAAAAAATGTAATTTTTAATGAAAAGTCAGGGCTTGAAGTTAATAAATAAATAGCCACATAACACTCAACATGGAAAATCAACAAAGTCAATCATGGCACGGCACTACTATTATTAGTGTAAGAAAAGGCAATCAGGTTGTTGTCGCGGGAGACGGACAAGTTAGTCTTGGAAATACAGTTATTAAAGGCACTGCCCAAAAGGTTAGAAAAATAGGTGATGGTAGTGTTATTGCTGGTTTTGCGGGAGCAACTGCAGATGCATTTACTTTATTTGAAAGACTGGAAGCGAAACTAGAAAAGCATCCTAAACAGCTTACCAGAGCATGTGTTGAGCTCGCGAAAGATTGGCGCACCGACAAATATTTAAGGCGTCTAGAAGCACTTCTTACAGTTGCAGACTCTTCAACATCACTTCTAATTACTGGAATGGGTGATGTGTTAGACCCTGAAGGATCAATTATTGGAATTGGTAGCGGTGGTAATTATGCACTATCCGCTGCTAAAGCGCTGATTGATACTGATCTTACCGCTGAAGAAATTGCTTTAAAGTCACTAAAAATTGCTGGCGAAATTTGTGTTTTCACAAACAGCAATGTTACACTTGAAAAAATTGAGTATTAGATAATGCAAGCATTTTCACCAAGGGAAATTGTTTCCGAACTTGATAGATATATTATTGGCCAAGATGATGCAAAAAAATCTGTAGCCATAGCATTAAGGAATCGTTGGCGACGTCAGCAATTACCAGAGGATATGAGAGAAGAGGTTCTGCCAAAAAATATTTTAATGATTGGTCCTACTGGAATTGGTAAAACTGAAATTTCTAGAAGGCTCTCAAAATTAGCACAAGCACCGTTTATAAAAGTTGAAGCAACAAAATTTACAGAAGTTGGGTATGTAGGTAGAGATGTGGAGTCCATTGTTCGTGATTTGATTGAAATAGCAATTACAATGGTTCGTGAGATAAAGAGAAAAGAAGTAAAGGCAAAAGCACAATTAGCTGCTGAAGAACGTGTGTTAGACGCTTTAGTTGGACCAGGTTCTGGGCCTACTACAAGAGAAAGTTTCAGAAAAAAACTTAGAAATAATGAACTCAATGAAAAAGAAATTGAAATAGCTGTTCAAGATACAGGATCATTTCCAACAATCGACCTTCAAGGTGGACAAGGTGCTGGTATAGGAATGATAAATCTAAACGATATGCTTGGTAAAGCTATGGGACCAAAAACTAAAAAGAAGAAAACAACAGTTGCAGATTCTTATGAGATCTTGGTTAATGAAGAGTCAGATAAGTTAATTGATACTGATCACATTGTGAAT
>CACFGR010000067.1 GCA_902565955.1 uncultured Pelagibacteraceae bacterium
TTGCAGGTACAGGCTCAAATGGGGCAATTGTTCACTATCGTGCAAATAAATTAACAAACAAAAAAATAAGAAAATCAGATTTATTTCTAGTTGATTCTGGCGCTCAGTACTTTGATGGAACGACGGATGTAACGAGAACAATAAGTTTTAATAAGCCGCAAAAAGAACAAATAGATATGTATACTAGAGTCTTAAAAGGTCATATTGCGGTCGCACGTAGTAAATTTAAGTACGGAGAAAAAGGTAAAAAATTAGATAATCTTGCAAGAAAATATCTCAAAGAAATAAATTGTAATTTTGAACACGGAACTGGACATGGGGTAGGCTGTTTCTTGAATGTACACGAAAGTCCCCCTTCTATTTCACAATTTTCTAAAATATCTTTTGAAGAAGGTATGATTGTTTCAAATGAACCTGGTTTCTATAAAAAAAATGACTACGGTATAAGGATTGAGAGCCTGATTATGTCTCAAATAAGTAAAGGTTATTTGCATTTTAAAACATTAACAATGGCTCCGTTCGAGAGAGATTTAATAAATAAAAAAATGTTGAATAAAAAGGAAATTGAGTGGATTGATAAGTATCACTCAGATGTAAAATCGAATCTATTGCGATTTATGAATGAACAGGAGAAAAAATGGCTGATAGACCAAACTTCCCCCCTGATTAATTAGCTAAATTTGACCATTCTTTCTCATTCATTACCCTTACACCCAATTCTTTTGCTTTTTTTAACTTTGATCCAGAATTTTCACCTGTAACGAGTATATCTGTTGATTTACTTATTGATGAAACGACTTTTGCGCCGAGTTTCTCAGCTTTTGTTTTTGCCTCAGCCCTAGACATTGATGACAGTGTTCCAGTAAAAATTATTTTCTTTCCGGTTATTTTTGATTTAACGGTATCTATTTTTTTAATAAATAGATCAACCCTCTGGGTTAGTTTTAATATTTGTTTCTTATTAGATTTAATTGATGAGTATTCTATAAATGATTGAATAACTTTTGGACCCAGTCCATCTGTATTTTCAAGGGTGCTAAGTATATCGCTCTTTCCTTCAAAGAAACTTATAAAGCTCTTAATATTTGAAAAAGCTGATGCGATTAATTTTGCATTTATTTGCCCCACGAAACGAACTCCCAAGGAATAAATAAATTTTGATAACTCAATTTTTTTCTTTTGATCTATTGCATTTATTAAATTGTTAAACGAAAGTGTGCCCCATCCTTCTATATTAACAATTACATCTCTTTTTGCTTCAAGGTCAAAAATATCAGCGTAGTCCTCTATTAGTCCCTTATTATAAAATAGATTGATTTGTTTATCTCCCAAACCCTCAATATCTAGCGCACTTCTTGATACAAAATGTTTCAACCTGCCAATTTTTTGTGCATCACATACATAAGTACCGGAACATCTGACAACTACTTCATCGGGGTCAATTACTATTGGTGATTTACATATTGGACAAAATTTGGGTGGTTTAAAGAGTTTTGGTCTATTTTTTTTATTCTTTGAAACAACTTCTAGAATATGAGGAATTACATCACCTGCTCTTTCAACAATAACAGAGTCATCTTCACGAATATCTTTTTTTTCTATTTCTTCAAAATTATGTAATGTAGCGTTAGATACCAATACACCGCCGATATTGATTGGTTTCAGTCTCGCGACAGGCGTTACTGATCCAGTTCTTCCAATCTGAATATCTATTTTTTTAATTTCAGTTTGTGCAGTTTCTGAAGCAAATTTATGGGCTATAGCCCAACGAGGAGATTTGCCAACAATACCTAATCTATTTTGAAAAGATAAGTTGTTTACTTTGTATACAAGTCCATCAATATCATAAGGTATTTCTGCTCTTTTTTTGTTAATTTCATCATAAATCTTAATTAAATCATCGAATTTTTTGACTTTTTTTAGTAACGGGCTAATTGGAACACCCCAAGATTTAAATTCAATTAATTGATCATAGTAATTGCTCTTTTCTTCAGCAAATGATCCAAATCCGTGAGCAATAAATTTGAGTGGGCGTTTTGCTGCAACTTTTGAATCTAATTGTCTTAAACTACCAGCTGCAGCGTTTCTAGGGTTTGCAAATTTATTATCTGTATTCAGCTTCATGAAATCATTTTTTGTGATGAATATTTCTCCTCTAATTTCAA